>DBFJSK010000233.1:0-7479 GCA_048403675.1 Tannerellaceae bacterium
GTATCAAACTCTCTTTTGAGTAATGATACGGCTTATTCTTTTGTCTGTAGGCATGCTCACGTTTCAGATTAAAAGTTCATCCTTGCTAAAAATGAGTTTTGACACCCTCATTTTTTTCAATAGGATAAAAAATAATGTAAAGTATACTTTACTATTTGAAAACTATTCTTTACTTTTGAGCCGTTTATTCACCCTTTAATACCTATATAGATGCAGACAAACGCTTATTTACTTCCCACCGGTTTCAAAGTAATCGGTTGGATATTGACCATCCCCTCGGCCCTCGGCCTGGTATGTTATCTGTTCAGCAACCCCTGGGACGCCGCCCCGCCCGCTCCTTTTAGTTTTTTCCATGCCCTCTGGGCACGGGTGCTCGATCTGTTTGCCGGCGGATCAGTGGTAGCTGCCGTCGGCATGGTCTTATTGATGATCGGGTTGCTTTTCATTGCTTTTTCAAAAGAAAAGATGGAAGACGAATACATTACCAAGCTACGGGGCGATTCGCTGATCTGGGCCGTTATCGCCAATGCCGTGTTGATGGCCGTATTGTCGGTGCTTATTTACGGAGGCTGGTTTCTCTATGTGGCCTTTTTCAATCTTTATACGGTGCTGATTCTTTTTATTCTGAAGTTTCATTTCGCCCTGAACCGTTTTTCCAAAGAATCCGGCTATGAAGAATAATCTTCGCGTACAACGGGCCATTCTGGGTGTCACCCAACAGCAAATGGCGGAGAAGATAGGGGTGAGCCGGCAGACGATTAACGCCATTGAGTCGGGCAAGTATGTGCCTTCCACCGTGCTGGCTCTTAAAATAGGGCGGCAGTGTGGGAAGCAGGTAGAGGATATTTTCTTTTTGGAAGAGACGGATGGGTAGTTTCGTAGGGTTTGGTCTTGGCCGCCGGATTCCTTTCCGACTTGGGTTAAAAGCGATCGGGAAAGATCCCGGTCGTTTTTTTGTTTGCCGTTCTTCTGAAACGGCTAAAAAGCGGCTGGGCAGCCTACGTCGCCCGGCAGCGGTAGAAGAGATAAAAACGCTACGCTATCCTATGCCGAAAAAATAAAATTCGACAAGAAGGTAAGCGCTTGGAACGACGATTTTGGCCTATTTTTAACACGCTTATATTCAACGAGTTGCAAGGGATGAAAATTCCATCGGCAAGTCATTGAAATTCCATCGGCATGAAATTCGAAACGCATGCTTATGTAATTGAAATTTTATAAGCATGCAATCGGGATTTCACTGCGAGCAATGAAATTTTACAATGAAAAATTGACAATAACCCCCTCCCTTCTCGGAATTTTGCCGGCGTAGGGTTTGCGCGATAGGGATAGGAGAGGGGCGTGCCTTTTTAATAGGCCCGGATGCGTATTTTTTTCTTATCCGGAGTTACAGGGACCGTTCCCGAAGATTCCTTCCTTGTATTGGGAAGTAAATATTATCTACCCGAACTATGTGATACGAAATACGAAGAAGATCTGTACGTTATCAAGAGCGAAGAACCGGTTAAAAAAGAACTTTATCTCTATTTCAATGCGCAAATAGTGCATGGCAAAATACGTATACACGACAATATAAAAGCCTTTTTAGACTTTGCCCGAAGGGATTTCAACACCCAAATCCCTTATTGTAAATCGCCCATCCGGAGAGATCCCAGGCAAAGAGTGAGCTGCGGATTGAGTTTTGTAGGAAAACGTGTTTGTAGATGATTGATGTTTGCAAAAACCTTCTTATCTTTGAAAAATAGTTTGCGAACGGAGTTAAAATTATTTAAACACCAGTAATAAGTACAGTCGTTATGGAAGATTTTTTCATTGGAATAATCGGTTGAATTATCAACATTTTCTTGATCTGCGGATTGGCTTGCTTTCTTTTTAAGGCATTTCGGACGATGTGGAAAAATTCCAAAAACATGTTTTAATTTTCAACTCTTTTTCGGGTGCTCTCGAAAACTTCCTGGGGTTGGGAGGGGCAAACTGTAGCTTCGTTCTTATTTTTCATGTAAATTCTATCGGATCGTTTATTTCGCCCCCTTCTTCTTAGCCAATTAGCTAAAAAAGGCCCGATCTTTTCGGAAGATCGAGCCTTTTTTACAGTGGGCAGTGATGGATTCGAACCACCGAAGGCGAAAGCCAGCTGAGTTACAGTCAGCCCCATTTGGCCACTCTGGTAACTGCCCCTGTTATAGTGTTTCAAGTAGGTTATCCGTTGATTACCGGATTGCGAGTGCAAAGGTAAGAATACTTTTCAAACCTGCAAACAATTCAACCGTTTTTTTGCACTCACTTCCCATATCTCCCGAAAATCAAACAAAGCCGGCCCCCGCCCAAAAGCAGAAACCGGCTCCTAAAACCCATATTTCTATTCTTCGCCAGGAGGCAAACTCTCCTCCCTCGTCGTATCTTTGAGCAAAATATCCTCTATCGCTTTTTTCAGCGTATCCTTTCCCAATGCTCCCTTCGCCATCTGCGCCGGGCCTTGCATCGGGCAAAACATCAACGAAGGAATGCTGCGGATATTAAACCGCGCGGCCAGGTCGTGCTCATGCTCGGTATTCACCTTATAGAAATCCACCTTGCCTGCATATTCGTCGGCCAGTTGTTCCAGAATGGGCGCCACCATCTTGCACGGCCCGCACCAATCGGCATAAAAATCCACCACGCAAGGCCGTTCCCCCAAGAACTTCCATTCGCCGGGATTCCCTTCATAATCCACTACCTTTTTCAAGAATTCCTCTTTTGTCAGATTCACCACTTTCATTCAAAAACTCCTTTCCTTTATCGAAAATCAACTAAAAAATATTACAGTCGGAAAAAGAGCCATCCGGGGGGAAGGGAAAACACCCGGCCCGGACAGCCCTTAAACACATGTAAACTCACATCATCATAAACATTAGTATCGTTTGCCGACTGTTTCCCAGTCGACGATCTTCCACAACTCATTCAAATGATCCGGACGCCGGTTCTGGTAATCCAGATAATAGGCATGTTCCCACACATCGAAACCCAGCAACGGCTTCAAACCTTCCGCCACCGGATTCCCGCCGTTCGGCTCCTTCACGATCGACAACTCCCCGTTCTCGTCCGAAGCCAGCCAAACCCAGCCCGAGCCGAACAAGCCCGCGCCTGCATTTACAAACTCTTTCTGGAAATTCTCGAACGAACCCCATTTCCCGTTGATAGCCTCCGCCAACTTACCCGTCGGCTCGCCGCCGCCCCGCGGAGAAAACTGCGTAAAATACAGGTTATGGTTCAACACCTGGCCCGCATTATTAAAAATAGCCCCGTCGCTACCAGCCACAATTTCCTGCAGCGTAGCATCTTCAAACGGCGTGCCCACAATCAGCTTATTCAGATTATTCACATACGTCTGGAGATGCTTACCATAATGATAATTAACCGTTTCTTCCGAAATAACCGGCTCCAGCGCATTCGCCTCATAAGGCAATTGAATCAACTCGAATTTCATAACTTCTTCTTTTTTATCCGTTAGTTGTAACTCAGAAATCAATAAAAGCAAACTAAGACAAAGAGATAACATAGTCTTGCCACGTTTTAATGTTGTTTTATTAATAAACAAGGCGTGCGGCCCGATTGTTCAGCCAAATTCCTTTTTATTTCCCTCCCCCCCTCACCGCCGCACGGGGCGGCCGCGGCCCCTTCTGCGCTAACGCCCGCCAATTTTCCCCAAGAAGCTGGCCCGAAGGCTTGCTTGCTTACCGGAAAGTTATTATTTTTGCCTCCGCAATACATTATTAATTTAGTAAAACCTATTTGCAGATGGTAAAGAAAGTTGGGAATATCATTCCAAACACCTTTTTTATTACAAAAGGAAGCGGCGAATCCGACCTGGAAAAACACGCCGGGTCGTACCACATGGCCCTTTATGATGCCGGAATCTCCGATTTCAACATCATGACCTATTCGTCCGTCATCCCCGCTACCGCCCACTTGGTAACGATGGACGAAATCGATCTTCCCCCCTTCGGTTCGGAAATGCGAACCATCATGGCCGTCTCCCACGGATACCAAGATGAATTTGTATCGGCCGGCGTAGTTTATGCCTGGATGTATAAAGACGAAAACTTCGACGAAAAAGTAGGCGCACTGGTCTGCGAAGTAAGCGGTCGTTACCGTATCGAAGAACTCGAATCGCGTCTGATCCGCGTCATCAACGACCTGCACCAGAAAACCTACGGAAAATACTACCTGGGCGAGCTTAACTTCATCACCGAAGGCATCACCATCGAGAAAAGATACGGAACCGCCCTGGCCGCCCTCTGCTTCGTAGAATTCCTACAGCCCGAAATCGACGACTGACGCCCGCGGCATATTCAACCGCGCCAAATATAATCAGACCGTCTTTCCGAAAAAGAAAGGCGGTTTTTTTATATATTTGCCGGCATAAAAACCGGAATAACCGGCAAACCGGCAAACAACGAACATGTAATAGGTGTTTTTATGAAAAAGATTGTAAATCCCTGGGAAGGGTTGGAAGGCTATATGTGCTTCGGCTGCGCCCCCGACAACCCGCGCGGACTCCATTTGGAATTTTATGAAGACGGCGACGACATCGTAGCCTTTTGGGAACCCCAGCATTACCACCAAGGCTGGCTCGATACGCTGCACGGCGGCATCCAGGCCACCCTGATGGACGAACTGGCCGGGTGGGTGGTGATGCGCAAACTCCAAACCTCCGGCGTCACCTCCCGCCTCGATGCCCGCTACCTGAAAGCCGTCCGTACCGACCGGGGGCCTCTCACGATTCGCGGCCGCATCAAAGACCGCAAGCGGAATGCCGTATTCATCGAAACGGAACTGTTCAACGCCCAGGGCGAATGCTGCTCGCGCGCCGACCTGGTCTATTTCATCTCCGACCCGACCCGGGCCAAAGAAGTTTTCCATTTCTCAGGATGTAAAACAGCAGACGAATAACTCAAAAAAAAACAACAATATGAAATACATCGGCGCCCATGTCTCCATCGCCGGCGGCGTAGAGAACGCCCCCCTCAACGCCCACGCCATCGGGGCGAAAGCCTTCGCCCTGTTCACCCGGAGCGAGCGGCAATGGCGATCGGCCCCCCTCTCCGACAACAGCATCGCGCTTTTCAAAAGCCGCCTCGAAACCCTCGGTTTCCAACCCAAACACGTGCTGCCCCACGACAGCTACCTCATTAACCTGGGCCATCCCGAGGCCGAAAGCCTGGCCAAATCGCGGGCCGCCTTCCTCGACGAGATGCGGCGATGCGAACAACTAGGGCTCGACCGGCTCAATTTCCATCCCGGCAGCCACCTGAAAGCCCTGAGCGAAACCGATTGCCTCAGGCGCATCGCCGAATCGGTCAACGACGCCCTCAGCCGCACCGCCGGGGTGACAGCCGTTATCGAAAACACCGCCGGCCAAGGCACCAACCTGGGCTACACCTTCGAACACCTGGCCGCCATCATCGAAGAGATTGAGGACAAAACCCGCGTCGGCGTCTGCATCGACACCGCCCACACCCTGGCCGCCGGCTATGAAATCCGCACGGAAGAAGGCTTTCGCCAAACCTTCCGGCAATTCGACGAAATCGTCGGCTTCGCCTACCTGAAAGGCATCCACCTGAACGATTCGAAAAAAGAACTCGCCACCCGCGTCGATCGCCACGACAGCATCGGCAAAGGCGTGATGGGCCTCGATTTGTTCCGGCTCTTGATGCAAGACAGCCGTTTCGACGACCTGCCCATCATCCTCGAAACCCCCGACGATACGCTTTGGGCCGAAGAAATCCGCCTGCTGTACGCGCTGACAGGCCAGGGGGGAAGTCCCGAAGAAAACCAGTCCGGCGCAGCAGCTTGCGCCTGCGGTGAAAAATAAGCTGATCCCGGGGCTTCTTACCGCCGGGCGCCTCCCTTTTCTGTGAAGAAATAAATAGATTTCCAGGTTATCCGGTAATCGGCTGCGGCCGGTTATCCTTTGCAAATGCCGCCGGGGGAAACACCCCCCCGGCAACGAATTTAATAGGTAAAACAAATTAAAAGCGAAAATTATGTTCATTTTGATGCCAATCATCTTTGTCTTGGGCATCCTGGCCATTGCCATGGAAGACAAGTTCAAAGTAAACAAAGCCGCCATCGCACTCTTCATGGCCGTTTCCCTGTGGATGATTCTCATGTTCGACGCCTACAACATCTTTATCGAAAGAGACAGCGCCATCTTTCACGAATTTCTGGCCGACAACCCCGGAATGGCCGACCTGCCGGTACACGAACAATTCGTCAATTTCATCACCAACCGCTCCATCGTCTACCATCTGGGCAACGTGTCCGAAACCCTTTTCTTCGTGATGTGCTCGATGCTGATTGTCGATATTGTCGATAAACACGGCGGTTTCCGGGCCGTCACCGGCTACATGCGCACCCCCGACAAACGCCGGCTTCTGTGGTACATCAGCTTCGCGGCTTTCTTCTTCTCCGCCCTGCTCGATAACCTGGCCGCCGCCATCGTGATTATGGCCGTGCTGCGCAAACTCGTTCCCGACCGCACCGACCGGCTCAAATACGCCTGTATGGTGATTATCGCCGCCAACGCCGGCGGTTCGTGGTCGCCCATCGGCGATGTAACGACCATCCTGCTCTGGGTGGGGAAAAACGTCACCGCCCCGCATCAAATCTCGCACGTCTTTCTGCCGGCCCTTGTCAATATGCTCGTGCCGCTTTCCATTGCCCACTTCTGGCTGTTTAAGAAAGGAGCCAAGCTGCGGGTGATGAGCGAAGAAGAGCAAGCCGACGAATACATCCCCGATATACCCACGCGCTCGCGGCGCATCATTTTCGTGGTCGGTATTTTATCCCTCGCCCTGGTACCTGTATTCCAGATGCTCACCAACCTGCCCCCCTTTATGGGCGTGTTGCTGGGCCTGATCGTACTCTGGGCCTATACCGATATTATGTACAGCCGGCTGCACATATGCGAAGATTGCAAGCTGCGCATCACCCAACTGCTGCCCAATATCGATTTGGCTACCATCTTCTTCTTCCTCGGTATCCTCATGGCGGTGGGCGCGCTCGAAACATCGGGACAGCTCGGCATCATGTCCGCCTTCCTCGATAAACACGTGCACGAGCCTTACCTGATTAGCTTCGTGATCGGCGTTCTTTCCTCCTGCGTAGACAACGTAGCGCTCGTGGCCGCCACGATGGGCATGTACCCCATTACCCCCGACGCCGCCAACCTGCCGGCTTACGCCCAGTATTTCGTATCCGACGGCGGCTTCTGGACTTTCCTGGCTTATTGCGCCGTCACCGGAGGCAGCATCCTGATTATCGGTTCGGCTACCGGCGTGACGGTGATGGGACTCGAAAAAATCGATTTTATGTATTATACCAAACGTTTTACCCTCCTGGCCCTTATCGGATACATCTGCGGGGCCGGCGTCTATATGCTGTTATTCGCCTAAAAACGGCGTTTGTCGACTCAGATTTGTAAATTTCAGATATAAA
>DBFJSK010000234.1:0-9787 GCA_048403675.1 Tannerellaceae bacterium
AAACAAGGCACCGACTCTGCTGTGGGTATGGCGATGGGGCATGTCATCCTGAAAGAGTTTTTTATCGATAAACAAACCCCTTATTTCGACCAATATGTAAAAAGATATTCCGACTTGCCTTTTTTAGTCAAATTAGAGGTAGTCAAATCGGAAAAAGAGGGCGAAGCCTACCAAACCGGCATGCTGTTGCGTGCGTCTGATTTTGCCGATCGGTTGGACGTAAAAGAGAATGCCGAATGGCATCCGATCATGCTGGATGAAAAAAAAGGCGAAATGGTTATCCCGAGCGGAACGATCGGCTCGCGATGGGACGAAAGCGGCCGGTGGAACCTGCGATGGGAAGATGCGCGCGATGGCCGTCCTTTCTCGCCGCTGCTTTCGGTGATGAACCGGAAAGAGGCGGTGGTAGAGGTCTTATTTCCTTATTTTGGGGGCGAAGAATACAAAAATCCGTACTTCAAAGCCTCCGGACATACGGACGTGCTGAAACGCAAAGTACCCGTTATCCGCTGTGAAACCGCCGAGGGTACGTTTTATTGCGCCACCGTATTCGATCTGTTGGCCGCTAATTACGGCATAGACCGCGGATTGAAAGATTCCGGCGCCGCCACTAGCTACGACGATGATCTGCCTTATACGCCCCGTTGGCAAGAGCAACTCACCGGCGTCCCTGCCGGGCAGATTATTTCGACCGCCCGCCAGTTTGCGGAAAACGCCGCCAAGACAGAGGGCCGGTCGATGATTATCATTGGCGCCGGCGTCAACCAATGGTATCATACCGATATGACCTACCGGGCGGCCATGAATCTGCTTATCCTTTGCGGTACGGTGGGCCAGTCGGGTGGCGGCTGGGCCCATTACGTAGGGCAAGAGAAATGCCGCCCGCAAGCCGGCTGGGCTACCCTGGCCTTTGCAAGCGATTGGGTACGTCCGCCCCGGCATATGAATACCTCCAGCTACTTCTACATGCACACCGACCAGTGGCGCTACGAGAAAGTCTCGCTCGACAACCTGTTGTCGCCCCTTTCCGACAAAAGGAAATGGCGGAACCTGACCTTACTCGACTGCAATATACAATCTCAGCGCATGGGATGGCTTCCGGCCTCCCCGGAATTGAATACCAATTCGATACGCATTAGCAAAGCAGCCGAAGCAGCCGGGCTTACTCCGGAACAATACGTTACGCGCAACCTGCAATCGGGACGCCTGGCGTTCGCGTCGGAAGACCTCGACAATCCCGTTAATTTTCCCCGCAACCTGTTTATCTGGCGGGCCAACCTGATCGGTTGCAGCGCCAAAGGAATGGAATATTTCATGAAACATCTGCTGGGCGCCCAAAACAACCTGTTGGGAAAAGATTTGCAACAGACGGCAGGCCCAAAACCCGTTTACGAACAATGGCATCCGGAGGGAGCGACAGGCAAGCTCGATTTGCTGGTCACCGTCGACTATCGGATGACCACCTCTTCGCTTCATTCCGACATTGTGCTGCCGGCGGCTACCTGGTACGAAAAGAACGACATCAGCAGTACCGACATGCACCCCTTTCTGCATCCTTTCTGCCGCGCCGTCGATCCGGTATGGGAATCGCGGACGGACTGGGACTTTTACAAAGAACTGGCCCGTACCTTCTCGGCTCTTTGCCCCGGACACCTGGGGGTAGAAAAAGATGTCGTCGTGCAACCTCTCTTGCACGATTCGCCCGGAGAAATTTCCGAACCCCTTCACGTGGAAGACTGGAAAGAGACAGGCCGGGAACCCGTTCCGGGCAAAAACATGGGAAAGATCGTTGTCGTCGAACGGGATTATCCCGATACCTACCGGCGCTATACCTCCCTTGGCCCTTTGGTTTCCAAGTTGGGCATTACAGCGAAGGGCATCACCTGGGGCGTACAAGAAGAAGTGGCGTTTCTAAAGAAACTGAACAATACGGCCGACCAGGAAGGGTTTCCGAACCTGGAGACAGATATTCAAGCCATCGAAACCATTCTGACCCTTTCCCCCGAAAGCAACGGGCAGGTCGCCCTGAAAGCCTGGAAAGCGCTGGAAAAATCGACCGATTTGGAGTTGATGCATTTGGCTATCGAAAAAGGCGATATACTGCTGCGCTACCGCGACCTGGTAGCCCAACCCCGCCGGGTGCTGAATTCGCCGGTATGGAGCGGATTGGAATCGCATGAAATCAGCTATACGGCCGGCTATACCAACGTACACGAACTGATTCCCTGGCGCACCCTCACCGGCCGGCAGTCGATCTACCAAGACCATCCCTGGATGCAGGCTTTCGGCGAAAACCTGGCCGTGTACAAACCGCCTCTGGCCAAAAAAGAAGTCGATCACCTCAAAGAACGGCTCCATATCCGGGAGCAAACCCTGACATTGAATCTGCTTACGCCGCACAACAAATGGAGCATTCACTCTTCTTGGAGCGACAACCTGCAAATGCTCACCCTCGGACGCGGAGGCCCCGTGGTATGGATCAGCGAAGCGGACGCCTCCAAAATCGGAATCCGCGACAACGACTGGGTGGAAGTATTCAACGACAACGGCAGCTCGATGAGCCGGGCCATCGTGTCGCAACGCATTCCGGAGGGCGCCTTGTTTATGTACCATAACCAGGAACGCACCATCAATATGCCGCTCAGCCCCACGACCGGCCACCGCGGCGGCATCCATAATTCCGTTTCCCGTCTGTGCCCCAAACCGACCCATATGATCGGAGGATATGCGCAACTGGCCTACAGCCTTAATTATTACGGCACGATCGGCGCCAACCGCGACGAATTCGTCATCCTGCGCAAATGCGACCGGGTGGAATGGGAGAGCGCAGCAGAGTCGGGTGGCGGCGAACCGGTCGCCGAAGAAAAATCTTTACGAAAAGAAAACGTATGTTATGAAGATTAGAGCACAAATAGGAATGGTGTTGAACCTGGATAAATGTATTGGCTGCCATACTTGCTCGGTAACCTGCAAGAACGTATGGACAAGCCGAAAAGGATTGGAATACAGTTGGTTTAACAACGTAGAAACCAAACCCGGCCCCGGCTACCCCGTGGAATGGGCCAACCAGACACGCTATAAGGGCGGTTGGAAACGCTTGCGCGACACACGCCTTCGTTTGGTGCAAGGCAGCCGCAGCCGCATACTGGCTGGTATTTTCGCCAACCCGGACATGCCGACGATCGATGCCTATTACGAGCCTTTCACCTTCAACTTTTCGCTACTCGGAAGCACGGCCCGTTTCCGTACGCCTCCCACCGCCCGTCCGTATTCTCTTTTGACGGGCGAACGGATGGAGAAAATAAACTACGGCCCCAATTGGGAAGACGATCTGGGCGGCCCCTTCTCGTCTCGCAGCATCGACCCGAACTTGCATAATGTAGACAAGCAAGGCATGGAAGCTTTTGAAAGCTCCTTCATGTATTACCTGCCGCGACTATGCGAACATTGTCTGAACCCGGCCTGCGCAGCCGCTTGCCCGTCGGGAGCGATTTACAAGCGGGAGAAAGACGGCATCGTCTTGATCGATCCCGACAAATGCCGGGGCTGGCGCGAATGCGTAAGCGCCTGTCCCTATAAAAAAATCTATTTCAACTGGCAACGGAAGAAATCGGAAAAATGCGTTTTCTGCTTCCCGTTGATCGAAGACGGGAAAGCGACGATATGCAGCGAAAGCTGCGTAGGCCGTATCCGCTACCTCGGGGTACTTCTTTACGACGAAGAAAAAATAGCAGCCTATGCCGCTACCGAAAATCCCCACGACCTCTACCAAGCCCAACTGGAATTGTTTCTCGATCCCAACGATCCGGCCATTTATGCCGAAGCGTTCCGCGAGGGTATTTCCTTCGAATTTTTGGAAGCGGCCAAACGCTCGCCGGTATTCAAAATGACCAAAGAATGGAAAATCGCTTTTCCCCTTCATCCCGAATTCCGCACCCTGCCGATGGTTTGGTATGTGCCGCCTTTATCGCCGGTCTGCCAACAACTAAACAAACGGGCGTCCGCCGCCTATATCCCGGATGCCGCTTCCATGCGCATCCCGGTAAAATACATGGCCAATATGCTGACCGCCGGACAGGAGGCGCCGATTCAAACGGCTTTGGAGAAACTCATCGCCCTGCGCCAGCGAATGCGCCGGATCACTGTCGAGGGGATTACCGATGCGGAAACGCCCGCGCATTTGGGATTGACGGCCACGCAATACGACGAAATGTACCGTTACCTGGCTATTGCCAATTACGAAGACCGGTTCGTTCTTCCCACCCGCCGCCCCGAAGAAGCGAACCACCCCTTCGCCGTGCACGCCGAGGCCGGCTTTCCTTATCCGGATCACCCGGAAGAAGGAGAACGGAAACCTAATATTTTCGGGGGCCTGTAAGTTCCGATAACCGAATAAATAAACCGACTATGCTGAAAACGTATAAAATAATATCGCTTTTGCTAGATTATCCCAGCCAGGAAATGATGGATGCACTCCCGCAAGCAAAGGAGGAAATAACCAAAGAAGGTCTGCTGGGCGTCGCTCTCTGCCAGCAACTCGACCGTTTCCTGTGCGCCTCCGCTTCCCTTTCGTTGCAAGCGTGGCAGATGATGTATGTGGAGCAGTTCGATTGTTCCAAAACCGTCAACCTCTATCTCTTCGACCATCTGTACGGCAGTTCGCGCGAGCGGGGCCAAGCAATGGTGGATCTGAAAGAAATGTACCTCCGTTCCGGCCTTTCGATGATTTCCGGCGAACTGCCGGATTACCTACCTTTATTCCTGGAATATCTTTCCATCGGGGCTTCGAAGGAGAAAGCTGCCGAATTGCTACAGGCTGTCCGCCCCATTCTGCAAAAGATAGAACGGGTACTAAGAGAGAACGATAATTTCTACATGTATCTGTTTGCGATACTGGTTTCCCTTTCGGAAGGAATACCGGAAAAAACGCAGGGGAAAAATCCGGAAGGAATTTCGGCAAAAACGTCCGAAGAATCCCTTGCGTCCAACTCCTATAAGCCATTTTTCAACGATAAAAAATATGAACGATTACCTGAATAGTTTCTTTTTAGGCTACCTGCCATATATCGCCCTCGCCGTTTTCTTCTTCGGGGTGTGGACACATTGGCATGGGTCGAATGCAACCGTACAGGCTACCTCCAGCCAGTTCTTCCGCAAAGACCGCAAACTGCTCTGGGGCAGCGTACTCTTTCATTATGCCATTTTGCTGGTGCTGCTCGGCCACATCTTCGGATTACTGACGCCCCCCGCGGCTTACCGGTGGCTGATGACCGACGAAACGAAGCGCTCGTTGGCGATCGTCATGGGTTCCCTGTCCGGCCTGGCGGCTTTAATCGGCCTGACGATGCTTGTAACGCGCCGTTTTACCGACAAACGCGTGCGGATAAACAGTTCTTTTCAGGATTACTTCATCGCAATCTTACTCTGGGTACAAATCCTATTGGGCCTCATGGGTACTTATCACACAGCCCATGCGCCGTTGGCCAACTACCTTTCGCTCGACGAATGGGCGCAAGGCGTCGTCCGTTTCGAGCCGGACGCCTGGAAATACATCGCCTCGGTCAATATAGTATATAAATTACATATTATCAACGGCTTCTTTATCTTTATCCTTTTTCCTTATTCGAAATTGATGCATATGGTAGCCGCACCCATACGGTATGTGCTTCAAAAGAAGAATCGATAAAGCATGAACAGAACAATTTATCGGCTCTTATTGCCAGCTTTCTTAGGCGCGGCGTTTTACCCTCTCCATGCAGAATACGCAGATATAAAAGCAGATACCGACTCGATCCGAACTTTTACTTTAGGCGAAGTATCCGTTTTGGGAGAGCTAAAAAAACAAATGGGCACGGAATTGACCGGCCGGGAATTGCAGCAACTGGGGCGTTACCGGGTGACGGAAGCCCTCGATTTATTACCTGGCATCACTCTCACCCGGTCGGGCGACCGAAACGAAGGCATGATTTTCCTGCGCGGTTTCGACCAACGCCAGATTCCCGTATTTATGGACGGCATTCCCGTATATGTTCCCTACGACGGTTCCCTCGATCTGAACCGGTTGCAAACCGCCCCCCTGGAGCGTATCCAACTCTCGAAAGGCATGTCGTCGCTCTTGCTGGGGGGGAATACGATGGGCGGAGCGATCAACCTGGTCAGCCGTCGGCCGCTGCATACCTTCGAGGCGGATGCCGAGGTGAATACGCTTTGGAATACCCTGTTGAATATAGGCAGTCGGTGGAAAAAAGGCTATGCCCAGGCCGGGGGCAGTATGCTGCTCCGAGGCGACTTTCGTCTGCCTGCTTCTTTCAAGCCTGTGGAAGGGGTAGAAGAAGGAAGACATCGGAAGCATTCGGCTACGCACGATTATCTTTTGCATGCCAAAATCGGCTTCACCCCGACCCGACGTCAGGAATATGCAGTGGGGTATTCGCTGATTCGCGCCGACAAAGATATTCCGGTTTATCTGGGGGAAAACGGACGTAAAAAATATTGGCGATACAAGCATTGGGACAAAGACCAACTTTTTTTCCATTCCCGCACGGCTTTTACCGACGAATGGGTGATGGAAACCAGGGCCTTTTATGATAAATACCGGAATGAACTGGCGGCTTACGACGATGCAACCTATACGACGCAAAACGCTCCGTCGTCGTTTACCAGTTTTTATGACGACTATGCGGTGGGGGGAAATCTGACAGTTAGTTGGATACTTCCCCCCACGAATACCCTGAAATGGGGTTTGAACGGCAAACAGGATGTGCACCGTAGCCATAACGAGGGAGAGCCGGTAAGTCGCCAATCGGAATACAGGCTTTCGGCGGCGGTGGAAGATACGTGGATGCTCGGGGATAAACTGACGTTTTTAGCGGGAGCCGGCTATTTTTTCCACAAGGGCACAAAAGCCGAAAATTATGAGCTGCTGCCGGATAGCAAGGCCTACGGCTTGGTCGATTATCCGCTATCGTCGGATCACGATTTGAATTACCAGGCAGCCGTAAATTACCGGCCTGCAGCGGGGCAAAGTTTCCGTTTTTCTTTTGCCAGGCATTCCCGTTTCGCTTCGCTGAAAGAACGTTATTCGTATAAAATGGGAAAAGCATGGCCTAATCCCGATTTGAAGACGGAGCATGCCTATAACCTGGACTTATGCTATGAAGGCCGTTGGCAGTGGCTTAGCTGGATGCTCGACGGTTATTACATCTTTATCACCGACATCATCCAGGAGATTACCGGTGTCGATCCGGAAGATCCCCAGATCTGGCAGTTGCAAAACCGGGGAAAGGCTCATTTCCGCGGCCTTGAATCGGAATGGCATGTACGCACCGCCCGGCTGAACGCAGGAATGAATTATACGCTCACCGATCCGGTCAACCGAACCGATAAGGCGGTGAAATTTGTCAATGTGCCGCGTCATAAGGTCAATGTTTTTCTTCAGGTGGAACCAATTTGGAAAATACAGTTTCGGGCTGCTATGCATTATAACGGCAAGCGGTATGGCAGCACCGACGGGAAAACGTCTGTTCCGGGCTTTACTGTGTTCAATATCAACGTCGAACGGCAGTTCTTGCCTGGTTTGAACCTGCGGGCGGGCATCTACAATGTGTTCGATAAATTGTATGCCATCAGGGAAGGTTACCCGGAGCCGGGCCGGCTATGGTATGCAGGAGTAAGGTATCATTTTTCATCTCAGCCATGATTACGATTATTACAGGAGAAAAGGATACCGGAAAGAGTTCTTTTCTGAGGAAATGGTACGAAAGCGTACCGCGAGGCATCGGTTTTTATAGCCGGAAAGTGTTTTGCCATAGCCGGCTGATCGGGTACGACCTGGTATTTTTGCCGGGGTTTCAGACGTTTCCTTTGATCCGGTTGCCCGAATGGGCGGCTGCCGGGGAACTGCGCGTGGAAGGTATCCGCAAAGGTCGTTTTTCTTTTTCGCCGGTGGGCTTCCGGCTGGCCCGGCAATGGATCGGGGCGTATGCCATCCCCGGCGAGCCGGTATGGATTGACGAGGTAGGAGGGTTGGAACTTGCCGGGGGTGGGTTCGACGGATTGATCCGGCAGGTATTGCTCGCACATCAGGATGTCCGGATGGTGTTCAGAAAGCATTTGCTGGAGAAGCTTGTGGCGCATTATGCGATCGAGAAGTACCAGGTGATTCGGTTTTAAGCCGAACAAGCCGACTGCTGGGGGGCAGAACAAAGGGCCAATCTGTACCGGAAAAATTTTACACGAAGACTCGCGCGGAAATCAGCTTTTCGGAGCGATTTGTAAGTTATTGAATATCAGCGGGTGAAAGAGGTGCAAAAATACACTGTTATGCAATTGGGATTACACTGTTATGGAATTCGAATTGCATAACAGTGTAATTTTTTTTTCTTGGGCATGGAATTTCAGTTTGATAACCGCTGACGGCTAAAACCCGTGCCTTTTCGCTGCGTTTTTTACAAGAAGGGAAAGCGTAACCCAGCTAGTGGGATTAGCTCGGCCCGCAGCGCTTTATCAGCCTGTGCCCATAGGTATCCGGCCCGGATTCCGAACTTTTCCTTCGTAGCCTTTGTTTACTTTCTGAACATTTTGATACGAAGGAATATGGATCTGAAATCTATCCGGAAAGAGTACGGCAAAGGCGGATTGACGGAAAAAGAGACGCCGGCCGATCCGGTCGTTTTATTTGAGCAGTGGCTGGATGAAGCGATCCGGGCTGGTGTAGACGAGCCGACGGCGATGTGGGTGGCCACAGTTTCTCCGGATGGACATCCTGCGGGCCGTACCGTTTTATTGAAAGAGGTGGATGAGGGTAAATTTATTTTTTATACCAATTACGAGAGCCGGAAGGGTGTGCATCTGGCACACAATCCTTTCGTGGCGCTGTCTTTCGTCTGGCATCCGTTGGAGCGGCAGGTGCATATCGAGGGTTCGGCTCGGAAAGTTTCTCCCGAGAAATCGGATGCTTATTTCCAAACTCGTCCGTATAAAAGCCGGATTGGGGCGGCTATCTCTCCGCAGAGTCGGCCGATCGAAGGCCGGGCAGCGCTTATCGGAGCGTATATTCGGGAAATGGCTGGCCACGGCTTTCGTCCGGTGAAGCGACCCGCGCATTGGGGTGGCTATGCGGTTACGCCTGAGAGGATGGAGTTCTGGCAAGGTCGGCCCAGCCGCTTGCATGACCGGATCGTATATACATGGCAGCCGTCCGGCGAATGGAAAAAGGAACGGTTGGCCCCGTGAAAAAAATATTTTTTTTTGCTGGGATTGGAAAGATTAATAATAGATTGAAAATCAAGCCGTAAAATTAAACATGGATTTTTCCGAACGAAAAAAATGTAATAAAAAAAGGAGTTCCGCAAACATTTTCCTGCGGCCCCTTGTTATATATACGAAGACACGGAAATAGAAGCCCTAAAGTACGCGATCTGTCAGAAAAAAATTTGTTAGTAGTATTTGTTTTTTCATATAAGTAGAGTTTGTTATTTGTTTGGTCCGTATGTAACTGTGAAGTTGTATACGGACTTTTTATTCTTATTTGCGCTAGAAATAGATAGGGCTTTCCGACAGATTCTAATCACTGCTTTTGTAAGATTTTGGTACGGAGCGTCCGGGGGGTGGGGGAGGATCGGTCGGTAATTATCCGTGTAGTTATATTTTAGAAGGTTCCAAGGTCGGAAAACAAAAATAGAAAAATTACGGCTCTATTCGACTGGCAATATTCAAGAAACGAGCCTGGACTGTAAACCCGGCTCATTCCCCGAAATAAGCAGATGTATCTATTTACTTCATTCTT
>DBFJSK010000235.1:0-1517 GCA_048403675.1 Tannerellaceae bacterium
GTCGTTTTCACGTACGGTCTGGCCCAACATATTGATGGCGCTGTTGTATTTACCTTGGTTAAAGTAACATACGCCCAGCAGGTAGAGGTCGCCCCGCAGGGGATCGTCGGTCGAGGCTACATATTTGCTCAGCATGGCGATCGCTTTATTTTCATCGCCTAAATGGTAATAGGAATTACCCAGGATACGGTATACTTCGGTATTGTTTTCGCTTTTGGGGTAAGCGGCGAGCAGTTCCTCACCTTCGCGCACTGCTTTTTCGTATTTATCCTGGATAAAATAAATCTGAGCGATATAATATAAGGATTGTTCGCGGTAATCCGGCATTTCCTTCAGACGCGAGAACTCGACCAGGGCGTTGTTGTATTTGCCCATCGCATAGTCGATATAGGCTATATAATAGGTGGAGGCTTCGCGGTACGTCGTCCCGATTTGTTCGATGCGGGCGAAATAGCCACGCGCTTTTTCCATGTCTCCCGTTTGCAATAAGGAATAGGCCAGACGGAAACTGTAGGCTTCCTGTTGAGCCGGGCTGAGTAAATCGATGTCCGACTGGCCGAACCAGTAGACGGCCTTTTCATATTCCCCGCGACCGAAATGGGCCGAAGCTACCAGAAAGCTGACTTCGGCGTTATGCCGGGAAGCCGGATAAGTTTCGAGGTATTCCTTCAATAATTCGATGGCGTTCGGGCGGCCTTGTTCATAGGCTGCGCTAACGAGCATATAATCGGCTTCCTGGATCAGATCCGCATCCGCAGCCTGTTGCTTATACGCTTGCAATTTATCGATGCATCCCGTATAATTTTTTAATTCGAATAACTCTTTGCCTTCTACAAACAACCGGTCGGGCGCCTCAAACTGGTACGACCTTTGTCCGTTTGCCAGATGACTTCCCAGCACCAGACAGAGCGGAATAAGTATTTTCTTCATCACTCATTTGCATTTTTGCGGGAGAAAAACGAACCGGCCATTTTCTTTCCGGGTGTTAAAATCCGGAAAAAAGGCACAGGTTATTTTAAACCCCATTTGTTCTAATTTGCAAATATAAAGAAAATGTCCAAATATAGAGCCGGTTAAGCGTAAAAAGAATCAGGAATGCGCCAGATAACGGGCAACTCCTTCGCGAACAGAGTGAAGACCGAAATCCTCCGGATGAAGGGAGGCGGGGGGCAAGATAACGATTTCGGCGGCATCGTCGGCAGGGGCTACGCCTTCGAAATTCGCCACTTCGCATTCAAAAAAAAGGTCGAGGGTATGGACTTCAAAGCCGCAGTAAGGATAGAGATTGGGTAAAGAAAACAGGTAACGGCAGGCGCCTACCTCCAACCCGGTTTCTTCCCGCACTTCCCGCCGGGCGGCCTCTTCGGCATTTTCATACATATCGAGAAAACCGCCGGGTAGATCGAGCGTTCCTTTGGCAGGTTCTTTTGCTCGACGCACCAAAAGCAAATTTCCTTCCGCATTGCGTATAAAACAGGCTACGGCAGCCGAAGGGTTGAAGTAATAAACGAAACCGC
>DBFJSK010000236.1:0-5004 GCA_048403675.1 Tannerellaceae bacterium
GCCTGTACGGACACCTGACCAAAAAGAACAATCCGTATTACGGCGGCGAAGGGCTTTATCTTTTCCCCAAAGGCTCGTATGCCATGAGCAATACGCCGTATATGGAAGTGGGCGTAGGGGTGGAAAATATTTTCAAGTTCCTCCGCTTGGATTATGTATGGCGTCTGACCTACCGCGACCATCCCGACATCCAGACCAAAGGGGTACGGTTCAGCATGCACCTTACGTTCTGATTCTCCCGATGTGCCGAAGAAAGGCGTTTTTCACCGCCCGTAACCTGGGCGGCTGGCCTGCGCCGTGCAACGTGAAATACGTAGGCGCGTACGGCAAGAGAAAGAGGCCGGCTGCGCGTCAGGGCTGCACGCTCATCGGCGGGATAAGCAAACATCTCGGCTTTTGAAAATGTTATATGGCTGATACTGATCTATTCCTGTTGCAAGCAGGAATAGGGGAATACTCATTTTAGCCGTTTTTTAAGATGAAACCGAACTATAACATGGCCTGCCGGATGCTAGGGCTTGGCATTTGGCTATCCGTAGCCGGATATGCCGCCGCGTCGCCTCTCCGCCCATTTGTTTTTTCTCCCGATACCCTTCCTTCCGATACGCTTAGCCGCCCGGCCCCGGGTCAGGAAGTCAGCCGCTCGATCTACCCGGCCGACCAGCGGACGAAAAGCAAATTATACAACTGGCTGTGGGGCGTACACTACCGGGTGTTGTATACGATACCCGTTACCGTGCCGACGCTTTATCCCGACCGGTACCAGGGCGGCCTCGATTTCGTGCGGCAAGCCCCCAATTTCCACGGCTTATTGATGAAAAACGATCGGGGCCGATACTTCTTACTCCGACCGCTCGGAGGGGCCACCAGCTTTATCGAATCGGACTTCTTTCGGGAGATGTATCACCGGAAAGATTTTAAAGGCACCTATATGAATGAGTTTATCGGAGATGCCTATACCATTATCAATCCGTACACCTTCCTGGTAGCCGACCATTTGGGAGAAGCTTCGGGGCAAATCTCCACGCAATCCGACATTTATTTTATTCCCTCGGGCGCGATGCGCGATACGGTAGCCGACGGTACCCCGGTACAGAATAAGCTGGTGGATTTGATCGATCTGCCCGACATCCGCCGCGCCAACGTACATACCACGGCCGATTTGCTCGACTCGCTCCGCCAGACCAAAGCCCAGGAAGTAAACCAGGCCCTATATCTGCGCGAAAGGCTGCTCGACATGCTGATTGGCGACTGGAACAAGATCCCCGAGAACTGGTATTGGCTTTCGGAGGAAGGCGACCGAAAGGGAAAAGAAAATCCCTATACTTCGGCCCGCAACGACGGGCAGAAGCAGGCTTCGGCTGGGGAAGAGGGAAATAAAGGGGAGAAGGGGACAAACAATTCCGGCAAGCTCTCGGATGGCCGCCAGAACGGCAGGCCGGATAGCTTGCGCGTCGGGGAAAGCGGCCCTTCCAGCTACCGCCCCCTCGTGGTCGATCGCAACCATGCGTTTACGAAGGTAGACGGGGTGATGTTCAAACAAATGCTGAACGTACTTTCGCTCGGGTTTATTATCAATTACGACAGTGTTCTTTCGCGCAAAGAACTGAAAAAGCTCAATACGCTGGGTTTCCCCATCGATATGGCCGTAGCCAGCCAAAGCGATGAAAACGCCTGGCTGAAACAAGCCGCCCTGTTGCGCAGCCAGCTTACCGACAAGGTAATCGACGAGGCGTTTCGCAAACTGCCCGCTTCGGTGCGCCCCCGGGAAACCGAGGAACTGAAAGGGAAGTTGAAAGCGCGTCGCGACCAGCTCGATACCATCGCCCGGCAGTATTTCCGGCAATTGCAACATACGCCGGTGCTGACCGGAACCGAACAAAACGACCGGATCACCGCCGAATATTACGATACCGACAGCCTGCGCATCCGGATGTACGCCCCGTCGGGACGCCCCGTGTTCGACCGCCGGTACGGACGCGCCGGCACCGACGAAATCTGGCTCTACGGGCTGGCGGGACAGGATACGTTCGAAGTGGGGGGAAAAGCGAAAAAGCCTATACCGCTCTTTCTCATCAGCGGAAAAGGAGAGAAGACGTACGATATTAGCCAAACGCGCGGCGTGCGCATTTACGCCTATCCCGACCAGCGCGACCGACTCGACAGCGTGAAACATGTCAAGAAGATTTATTCCGACGAGGAAAAGGTGAATGCGTACGATTACCAGAAAATCAAACATCATACTGTTTCGTTCACGCCGTGGGGGATTTACGACTCGGATAGGGGCATTAGTCTGGGCGCTTTCCTGACCTATACCGAATACGGGTTTAAACGGGCGCCGTTCACGTATCGGCATCGTATCGGTTATAATTACCTGGAGGGGTTGATGTACCAAGGCGTTTTTCCGGATTATACCGGCCGCCGCGCGTTCTATATCGACGCTACGGTGAGTTCTCCGAACAATTTCTGGAACTTCTTCGGATACGGGAACGCCACCGACGGATATAAAGATGAAAAACGGAAATACAATCGGGTGAAAATTCACAAATATGCCGTCATTCCTTCTTATCACCTGAATTTCCGCAATTCGCACGAACTGATTCTGGCCGCCGCTTTCAATATGTACAAGGCCAAACGTACCGAAGGCCGGTTCGTAGCCGTGGCGTTCGATCCCGACGACCGCATCTTCCGTATGAACTATTTCTTGAATCTCGGCGCTACCTACCACTATGAAAAGGCCCTGTCGGAGCGTTTCCCCAAAGTGGAAGCCTCGCTGACGGGCGGCTGGGTAATGAACCTGAAAAGCCCGCATCTGAATTTCCCTTACACCGAAGCTAGTCTGGGTTGGAATCTGGAAATTCTGCCCCGCTTCATCTGGGCCACCTTGATGAAAGGAAAAGTGTTGTATAACGATAAGTACGAATTTTACCAAGCCGCTTCGGTGGAACTCAGAGGATTTCGCGATAACCGGTTTATCGGCCAGCAATCGTTCTACCAATATTCCGATTTCCGATACGATATGGGCAAACTCGAAAATCCGTTTACGCCGCTGAAATACGGTTTGTTCGCCGGCTTCGATTACGGCCGCGTGTGGTATCCGGGCGAGCACTCCCGGCGCTGGCATACGTCGTACGGGGGAGGGTTGTGGCTGACGATTCTCAATAAGTTTACCACCAAGTATTCTTTCTTCGGATCGACCGATACCTTCCGGTTTACGTTCGAGCTGGGCTTCGGATTTTGAGAAGTATTTAGGAGAAGGAACAAAGGGAGCGGAGACTTGTTCTACTAGTAATCATTTTAAATAAATTAGCCATGAGTGAAGAAAAAAAGAAAAAAATCAAAGTCCTCAAAGACGGCCCCTATGAGGTGAGCGGCTCCATCGCGTTGAACCAGTTGCGTTTCGTGCCCGACGAATACGGCGCCTCGGTAGCTTATGAAGAGGTACGCCGCTACAGCGTAGAAGCCACCTACCACCTTTGCCGGTGCGGCCATTCGCACAACAAACCCTTTTGCGACGGTCATCACCTGCAAGGCTTCGACGGCACGGAAACGGCCAGCCACGCTACCTACGACGAAATGGCCCAGCGCATCGAAGGACGCCTCATCAACCTGATGGATGCCGAAGAACTCTGCGCCGTGGCCCGCTTCTGCGATACGCACGGTAGCACCTGGAATCTGGTGAGCGACAGCACCGACCCCGCATCGGTCGGCATCGTGCGCGAACAATGCGCCCATTGTCCGAGCGGGCGGTTGACGGCCGTCACTAAAGAAGGCGAACGACTGGAGCCGGAGCTGCCCGAGGAAATCAGCGCGTTGGAAGATCCTGCCGCCCGTGTGCACGGCCCGCTTTGGGTAAAAGCAGGCATCCCGGTGGAAGACGAAAAGGGAGGCGTTTACCCGACCCGCAATCGTGTGACCCTTTGCCGCTGCGGCCATTCGCACAACAAACCTTTCTGCGACGGCCGGCATATGGAAAATAAAGGCGAAATCGACAGCGAAAACCAGCCCGGCCAATAAGCCGGCGAGAAATAACGCCGCGACCGGAACTTCCTCCCCCCCGCTTACAGCCCGTTAGAACCCGCTTACAGCCCGTTAGAACCTGCTCCCAGCTTGTTAGAACCCGCTCCCAGCCTGTTAGAACCCGCTCCCAGCCCGATAGAAGCAGTTCCGGTTCATCTTCTTTCCACCTCTTCCTCTCCATCTAGTAAATATTCGCCATACTTACCAGCGGCTCGTACAACTTTTCAATGTCCGCCGAATCGATTTCAATTTCCACCTGATCGCCCGGCACCAAGGTTTCTCCCGCCGGGGCCAGATTCTTCTTATCCCTGCGGATATTCTTAATAATGCAATTTTCGGGCAATGTCAGCCGCGTCACCTCTTTGCCGTCGAGGTAGGAGCCAACCATAATTTCCACAAACAAACTGGAACGTTTCTGATTCCGGAAAAGGGGCATCTGAATCATTTCATTATACAGAATCACGTTAAACGGTTTGATCTGCAACATCTCCGTAAAATAATACGTCAATCCCCCCACAATAATGGAAGGATAAAATACCTCCAGATGTCCGGTGATCTCGGTAATCAGCACGATGCCCGTCAGCGGGGTACGCACCACCGCTACCAGAAACCCTACCATGCTGATTAACATGATGTAACTGATATTCTCCGCCCCGATCATTCCGTGCCGGATCATCACCAGTGCCACGATTTGTCCGAACAAGCCGCCCGTAACCAAGGTAGGAATAAAATTCCCGCCCGGCAGCCCCGACGAAAAAGAAAAGGAAGTAAATACCAAATGAATCAACATCATCGCCGTCACCCACAGCACCGGCTTATCGCCGTTCATCGCCTGGGCGATTAAAAACTGTTCGCCGCCCCCCGTCAGATCGAACACGGTGAGTGAAAGCAGATAAGCCCCGATCAATAGATACAGTAATTTTACATAGACCGGTTGCCGCAACCTCGGATAAAGTTGTTTACACCACAAGGTAAACATCGAAT
>DBFJSK010000237.1:0-7651 GCA_048403675.1 Tannerellaceae bacterium
CGTATTCGCCAAATACCTGTTGCTCAACGAATACACCCAGGCATTGCCCGATTTGTTCTATCAACCGGAAAATATTGCCGAGAAAGGCAACTACAGCCCGACGCCGCTCGTTATTACCGACGATACGCTGTCGTTCGCTCTTCCCGCCGCCCTCGATATTGTAAAAGATTATATCGCTTTGCATTGCGACGGGCGACAGTTCGAGGAATATGTAGCCACCGACCCGTCTTTGTTGTACAGCAGCGTCTATAAGCTGTTCAAACAAGGGTTCATCCCCAACCAGCATGAAGTGGCGGTCAACAATCTGTTGTACCAGTTGATGGAATATCCCGACATGAAACGAATGTATAATAAGGTGAAAAAGACCTTGGTGGATCGGCTTACCCGGCTTTGGGAAAACGCCGTAAGGGAAGACGAGAAGAAGTGTCTGCTTTCCCTTATCCGGTTGTTCGACGACGAGAAAGAACTCTCCGATTACATCAAATTTATGAATATCAGATAAGAAGGCCCTATGAAACCGCTTTGGGTGATCGATATACGGGAAGGCAAGCACACCCGTCTGGAAGCGTGCATCGCACAGGCCGCCGAGCAAAAAACGAACGAATGGCAGTATACGCCGTTCACTTTCCCGCTCGTGACCGATATGGATTCGTACGGTCGCGCCGGCGCGTTATTGCTGAAAGCGGCCCGGGTGGAGGTAAACCGTTTGCTGGAACAGAAAGGGTTGAACAGCGGAAATTTTCCCATCTGCATCATCGGGGATATCACGTCGGCGTCTACGCGTTCGTTTCTGCCCTTTATGGCCATTCTTTTAAAACGATATTGGGCCAAGGTGTTGCCGGTGCATGCGGGGATAGGCGTATCGATAAGCGCCTTTTTGTCGATCCCTTCGGACGTCAACCAACACGAGGGCGACCTACAAAAAGCCTACCACCGTTTGTTGGAAGAGCTGAATCTGTTGAAAGAAAAGCTTCCGGCGCAAACCTACGATTTTCTGATTCCCTTCAGCGACATACAAGCCGTCGGCAAACAAGCTTATCCCAAACTGTCGGCCGAACAGCAAGACGAATTGATTTATCAATACCTGTCGAGCCTTTACCGGATCGGCGCCCATGCGGAACTGCCTTTCATGCGTTCGTCGGAAAGCTGTTTTTATGCCTTGGGAGCTTCTTCCGTGTATTACGATGCCGCTCATTTCCGGCAATGCATGGCTTGGGAGATCGAAGAGAAGCTGTCGCTGCTTTTCCGGGAAACGCCCTCCGGGCCGGATACCGAAATTGCCCGGCAGATGCAGCAGGAAACCATCCGGTTGCTGACGGTGGAATTCGACGACGCCTGTATCGCTTTCGATACTGTTCAACCGCTGTTGGCCTGCCATGAAGCGGATATTGTGGCGGATTTGCAAGCGATCGAAACCGAAAGAGGCTTCCATCCCGTCTGGCATTTCTACCGGGCGTTGCTTTATCCGACTTATTACCTGGGCCGGTTGAAATATTTGCCGGCCGGTTTGAACGAATATTTGCAGTTTTATAGCGAACGGCTCGAAGCGGGTATCACGCGGCGGATGAAAGAAAACGGCCGGAAAACGGCGGAAAATGTGGAAAAGACGATCGATACCCTGGTGGATAGTTTCTGGAACAATCCGGATTACCGGTATAAAACCCTGCCGCAACTGGAAGCGGCTTTGGAGGCACTCGTAGCCAAAGCCGAGCGGCAGAAGAAGCGGGGAAGGGGTAAAGAAGAGGTATCGCAGGTAAGCCCTATCGTTATGCCGCAATTTTTGCAAACGCATGTTTTCGAGATCGAGCATAGTGAAGGAAAAATAACGAAGCAAACCCTGTTGGAAGAATTGAAAGCCTTGTTGCAAAAGGAACCTACCTTGCTCAGCGCTTGGGTTAAAAGTTTGTTGTTGGGTACTTCCGGCGTTTTTTGTCTGCTGCCGTTACTGAAATTTCTGTCGCCCCGTATCCTTAACCTGGGGCAAATTTCGGACTCGGAACCCTTGTGGATTGCGCTCCTTTTCATACTTCCTTTTATTTATACCTTCTTTTGGGTGTTCCGTCGCCATTTTAAAATGGTGAAGAAATTGAAGCATCGGTTGCTGGCTTATACGCTTTCCGGTTTGCAAACGAAATTGAGCATGAATTTGGCGGAAGAAACGGCGGCATTTTACGATCAACTGAAGGCGGCTTGCGAAAAACGACTGGCCGATTGCGCCCGTTTGCGCGCGGCTTACGCTACGGCCGCTCCGGTTAAAAAGGCGGGGAATAAGGAAACTTTTTTCAATCGTCCGCTTCTCGAATTTATTTCCGACGCCAAGCTGACGGAAGAAAAGCTGACTGTGGAATCGGGGCGCGAAGTAGGGGCGAGCGCGCTTACGGACAGAGATCTGTATAATTTACTGGCCGAAGGGGTGAAATCCGTCGGTTCCCGGTTGTTCGCCCCGCTGCCGGGCGGTGCGGAGGAACTGAAAAAGAAAGTGGAGGCCGACCGGTACACGATGTGTGCGACACTGCTAAAACAATTTGCCGGGAAGGAGACGCTGGATATTGGCCATTGGGTTCAGTTACTTTTGTTGAAAGACGCCGAGGCTGTCGATTTCGCCGGCTTGATGGCACTGGCTTATCCCAGCGGGCTGTTTGTGGATAGCGTCTCGGATGCGCCCGGCGGGGAGTTGCGCTCTTCGTTTGCGCCCCGGATTCCGGCAGTAGCCGAGAGTTTTCGGATTACGGAAGATCCGGAAGGCGACAAGGCCCGGATGTTTTTCACCTCCTGGCAGCGCATGAGCGATCTTTCTTCTTTCCGTTTCCTGGATATTTCGGCGGTTCAAGGGCTGAGGGAAAGCGATTTCAGTGTGGAGCTGGCTTGTTATTACGCTTTTTATCTGCCGGCGCGGCAGAGTGGAAAATTGGGCGCCGTGATGATAAGCCGGGAAAAGTTAAGTGAACTAAACGAACGTCTGAGAAAGTGGGAGGAAGAGGTATGAGCAGTTTTTTAGCTTTGATTTATATTGCAGTCATCGCGGGCTTTTGGCTCTATCTCCTGAAAAAGTTGATCGGTCTGTTTTTTTCCAAAGGGAAATTATACCTGTACGACGAATCGGGCCGGAAACGTTTCTGGGGATACTTGAAATACAGCAAGACTAAAAATGTATATAGCGTATACGGTCCCTCCGGGAAATGGCGGGAGGGACGTATCGGCGAGGTGCAGGTGAAAGCAGACGGCTTGGCATGGGTGCGTTGCTGGAAAAACGGAGATACCCCCGACGAGTTGCCTTACGAAGTAGGGTACGCCAATTTGCAAGGGGAAGTGTTCACTTCCGATCATCAACGGATAGGCTATGCGGGCCAAACGGCCGGACATCCCGATCCGGAGGGCGTAACCGATTGGACGGAGCTTTACTTGAGGCGTCGCGCCGATATTTTCCTTTGTCAGGTGCCCGGGGGAGCGGTGCGCAGCGAGGGCGGCGGGGAATCGAACCAGCCTCCGCTTCCGGATAAACGGTTCGGGCATTGCATAGAAACGGGGCGGTTCGCCCGACGGCGCCCTGACGAATATACGCTGATTGCCCGTTCGGCCGCTTTTTTGCTATTGTATCATAAAAACAATTTCTTTAAGCCTGCCGAAGAGGAACGTACGGTGGGGTTTTATGCCTGGGGCGATACGGCGCTCATTTCGTCGGTTGTTTTCATGGCTATTTACGGGCTGTTTTATTTGATTTCCCCGCATTATATTCTTTTTCCTTTTATCGGCGAGCGGCTGTCGTTTATTGCAGCCATGTTGTTGGGCTTCTTGCTGGTGTGGACGGCGGTGAGGGAGGTGAAAATCGAATTGTCGTTGAATGAGAAACCGGTCGGGTGGTGGCTGGCGCTGTTCAATTCGAACGTCGGGCTGAGCGGGTATACCTGGCTGATTCAGGTATTTTCTTTTATCGGGTTGTTGTTGTCGACTTTTGCTTTCGGAGGCGATTTCGCCCCCCTGATGCTGGCCCTGTGGATTGGCATTACTGTCAACGAACGAACCTATCCGCGAAAAGTGTGGGAGGTGCAGACCCGGTTTGTCTACCTGCCGGATACCACCTTGGTGGTGCCTTCCGATGAGGGGGAGACAGTACGGTCGTACGAATGGGAACTCGACAGCCGCAGCGGCAAATCGGTGCAGACGTTTTTGCAACTCCGGTTCAAAGAGGAGGACATCAACCGGCTGCGTGCCGAAAATCCGTTCCGCCAGGGAAACGATTTTTATAATCATATCGACCGGATGCTGGCTTATCAAACAGACGGGCAGCACCTGGCCATTATCAATCAGCATATCGCCCGGCTGAGCGACGAAAATAAACTGACGTTGTTGGAATCGATTCAGTTTATCCTCGACTTCGTTCAAGAACCCAATATTCAATATAAAGAAGATGCCGAATCGACTTCTTTCGAAGAATATGTCCGCTTTCCGGATGAAACGCTTTTCGATAAAGCGGGCGATTGCGATTGCAAAGCGATGTTGGCGGCGGCTCTGTTTCGCAATGCGGGCTTGCGGGTGCTTTACCTGGTGTCGGATACGCATGCCGCGGTGGCTGTGGAATGCCGGCCCGAATGGTTCGGCGGCTGGGATAATCCTTTGCTTTCGGAGGGTTTGATTGTGCACGAAGGGCGGCATTATTATTTCTGTGAAACGACGGGCGACCGGTTCCGGGTAGGGGATATTAACGGGAAAATCTCGGATTTTAATTATATGAAACGAATTGATTGACCATGAAGCGTACTTATTTTCCATTTCTTGTTCTTGCTGTGTTAGCCGGCGTTTGGTTGAGCCTGCTTATCGGGGTGTACCAGAAAGGTAAGGAAAAAGAGGCGGTGATTTATGCCGAGATACCGCAGGAGACGATCCGGTTTATCGAAGGCTTGCTCGATACTCTCGACCAGTCGATCCGTTTCGATCCCGACCAGACGACGGCCGACTGGGATAATGATACGAATTACGGGGAAGACGAGGCGACCGGGCTGTTGAAATTGGAGGATGAGTATTTCATCGTTTATTTCCCGAAAGGGGATAAAAAGCAGCAGAAGAGGGCACAAAAGACGCAGCAATGGGCGCATGAGGCCATCGGGCCGCTGGCTTCGCTGATGGGCCGCTATCCGTATCCGAAGGAGGTGAAAGGGCGAAAATTACCGATTTACCTGGCCGGCACGCAAAAAGAATATACGCGTATCATCGCTTTTTTGATGGAAAATCCGCAGTTGAAAGAGCAAACGGGAAGTTGGGGCATGTATATTTGTACCTATTCTTACCAGGGATGTCTTACCAAAGGCATCGTATTGCATCCCGGAACGTGGGGAAAAGAGAATGACGCGCACGCTACTTTATGGCATGAGATGAATCATTATGTATTCTATACGTCGCTGGATTATAGCCAGGTGATCGATCCTTACCTTTGGGTAAGCGAAGGATTGGCGGAGTATTTTTCGAAAGGGAAGCCGGTGCTGGATGCTGCTACGATCGAGCGGTTGCAAAACGAGCGGTTGGATCATACGTTCCGCCATGTGTACGATAACTATGCCGGGGGGCAATCGGTATACAGTACGCTCCATGAAAAATACGGGGAGCAGGTTGTACGGGAGTTTATCGGCTTGACGTATGCCAACCGCATGATGAATGTGTATCCGAAAGCGCTGCATATAAGCAGTACCCAATTTGAGCAGGAATGGAAAAGCTATTTGCCGGCGTTCCGGTAAACCGGACGGCCATACGGTTCGCTACCCCATCCAACAAGAGCCGGCCTGCTGTCCGGACACTAGCTGCATCCTAACTATTTGCATGCGGATGCCTTCTTCTTGCCGATACTTTCCTTCTTTCTTTTCCGTTTTCAATTTTCCGTTTTTAATTTATTCCTGCTTATCCTTCTATGTAAATCAGGGACAAGCTGCCAGGATTTCCGGCCCTAAAAATACCTGCTTACAGGGTTAGAAAAAGAATCACATCGTTTTTTCCAAGATCGCTTGAATTTGTTTTTACCCGTAGGCAAACGAAGGGTGGGACTAAACAATATTTTCCGGAAAAGTGTTTCATGTACACAAACAAATGTGAGAAATCAATAAAATTAATAGTCATAAAACATGAAACCCAATTCAAATCGATCCCTCCTAATCGGACTGGGAGCCTTATGGGGATTGTCGGAAGCTACGCTGGGGTGGGGGATGCACCTGCTTCACCTGCCTTATAGGAGCCTGGTGCTTTTTCCCATAGGATTGTTTTTGATGTTGTACGGCGTACGTCGCACCGGAAAAGCCCGGGCGGCTTGGCAGATTGCGATGATAGCCGCCCTCATCAAATTGACAAACCTGCTGATGCCCGGTATTTTCCCCGCCTATTACGTCATTAACCCGGCCGTAGCCGTCTTGTTGGAAGGATTGGCAGTATTCGCTTTTTCCTACTTCTATTTCGAACAACCCGAAGGAAAAAACGCCGCTTTCTATACTTCCTGGGTATCGGCTTTTGCTTGGATACTCCTTTACCAGTTCGCCTTTACCGGATGGCAGGCATGGATGTCGGCCCTGACCGAACCCAATCCCGCTTTCCTACGGATGACGGGCGCCGCTAATCTGTTGCCCTTCCTGTTCCAGACTTTCCTGAAAGGGGGCATGTTGGCTGTCGTGGCCTGGTGGTTGGGAGCAGGGTGGAAAAGCCCGTTCCGCTTCCAACCGAGCTGGATAGGCTCTATCTCTTTATTCGCACTCGCACTCATTGTTAATTATATAACCGTATGATAACAGACACACATCTTACCGGAATCGTCTTAGCAGGCGGCCAAAGTTCCCGCTTCGGTTCCAACAAAGCCCTGGCCGTATGGAAAGAAGAAACGCTTTTGGAACGTGCCCTGGATCTTCTCAAACCGTTTTGCGGAGAAGTTTATATCGGGGGAGATTATCCGGAATACTCTTCGCTGACATCTGCCATCCTGCCCGATACGCTGCCGAACCTGGGCCCGCTCGGCGGGATTTATACGGCCCTGGCTCATACCCATACGCCCTATCTTTTGTTCCTCACCTGCGATATGCCGCTGATGAACTCGTGGCTTATCGAACGCCTGTTGTCGGCCGAACCTTACCGGGAAATGACACTTTGGCAGGAACCCGACGGAGCTTTGCAATTCTTTCCGCTTTTGCTGGCCCGCAGCCTGGCGCCGCTGGTGGAATATAAAATCCGGCAACACGATCTTTCCCTGAAATCCTTGTTGAAGGAAGCCACCAGCCGGTTTATTCCGATTCATCACCAGGAAGAAAAATTCTTTCTGAACATTAATCGGGAAGGCGATCTGGATGAAATACTTAACTATAAATAAGATGAAATCTGTTGAATTGAAAGGTTCTCCTGTCAGAGGACTGACCGGGGCTACGCTCGGGTTCTTTTTCGGATCGGCAGCCATTTCGCTGTTCGGCCCTTCAGCCAGCCGGTTGAAAGAGGCAATGGATCTCGACCCTGCTATGTTGGGACTGCTGGTGGCGATTCCCTCGCTGTCGGGTTCTTTGCTGCGCATTCCGTTCGGAGCGTGGGTAGATACCACAGGAGGCAAAAAGCCCTTTCTGATTCTGCTCGTTCTCTCTATTATCGGTTTGGGAGGATTAAGCCTGTTATTACATCAGCATTATCCCGATTC
>DBFJSK010000238.1:0-1581 GCA_048403675.1 Tannerellaceae bacterium
TTCAGGATCACGGAAGCAAGGTCTATTTTAAAAATATAAAAATACGCATCCCCCGGTAAAAAGAAAGCAGCGTAGGCTTATTGTATATTTTAAAACCGAACCGAAAACGGATGCCAGTGAAATTCCGATTCCACTGCAGTGCATTTCGAATTACATAAGCATGCAATTCAAAATGCACCGGCATGGAATTTTCACGGAGCGCGACCAATTTATAAACAGCTAATTGCCAGTTATTTACAATTTGAATCCAAATGCAGGGGGTTATTGTATTTTTTTATTTTAATAGAAGAAGAAAAACCACCCCCGCAGCCGGATAGATTGCCGGGGGATTCGAAGACCGTGCGCCGGCAGGCCGCTGCACCGAACCGCCCCCGCACCCCCTCACGAAATTTCGAAAAACAAATCGTTCGTTCTTTCCCGCCGACAAGCATCCGCCTTTTCCCGCCCGGATGCCTGCCTGGGGATAGTACACGCTCAATTTCAACTACTTAAATCTATTAATTACTTACCGTATGAAAAATCTATTCTGCCTTCTCGTGATGCTCTGTACCTTCCCGGCCCTTCAGGCGCAACTCACCGTGCAAGGCACGGTACGCGACAAGCAAACCCGCCAGGCGCTGATCGGCGTAGCGGTGGCCATCGAAGGAACCGCCAGCGGCACCGTCACCGACCTCCTCGGCGCCTACCAACTGAGCGGCGTACCCGAAGAAGCCACCCTGGTATTCAGCTACATCGGCATGAAAACCCGTTACCTCGCCGTGCAGGGAAGAAACACCCTCGACGTCGAGCTGGAAGAAGACACCCGGAACCTGGAGGAGGTCGTCGTCATCGGCTACGGAACCAGCAAAGCCAAAGACCTGACGGCCCCCATCGCCGTGGTGAAAGCCGACGACATCGCCAAGCACGCCACCTCCTCCCCGATGGGCGCCCTGCAAGGCAAGGTAGCCGGGCTGCAAATCGTCAGCAACGGCCAGCCCGGCAGCGGGCCTGACGTACGCATCCGCGGCGTAGGCTCGTTCGACGACAAAACCAAACCCCTGTATGTAGTAGACGGGATGTTTTTCGATAACATCGACTTTCTGAACAACCACGACATCCAGGACATCTCCGTACTGAAAGACGCCTCGGCCGCCTCCATCTACGGCGTACGGGCCGCCAACGGCGTCATCCTGGTCAGCACCCGCCGCGGGGCGCTGAACCGTGCGCCCACCGTTACCTACAACGGCTACGTCGGTTTCCAGAAAGCCACCAACCGGTTGAAGATGGCATCGAGCGCCCAATACGCCCAAATGCAATTGGAAAAAGCGAACGCCACCGATTCGTCTGTCATCCGAAATTCCATCGAAGCTTTCGGAGGCGACAGGGCCAGCCTGACGCCCGGCGTGAGCACCGACTGGTACAAGGAATTGCTGCGTACCGCCCTGACGCACAACCATAGCCTCGACCTGTCCGGCGGTTCGGAAAAAGCAGCCTATTCGGTCGGCCTGAATTACCTCTACCAGGAAGGCATCATGAACGCCAGGAACGATTACGAACGGTTCAACCTGCGTACCCAAGCAGACTATCACGCCTTTTCCTGGC
>DBFJSK010000239.1:0-4603 GCA_048403675.1 Tannerellaceae bacterium
TTTCCGGAAAAAGGGGGGAGCCGGGGCATCTGGCCAAACTGATTTTTGCGGAAAACAGCGTAAAAAAACGATTGTCATGAATAAAAGAACGAAGAAACAGATTTTTAACGGTTGTGTAATTCTCTTGCTGGGCGGTTGCCTGGCGTGGGTGTGCGCGCGTTTTGTTCATTTGGGCCGGGTGGAATTTACCGACAATGCCCAGGTGCGCCAGCATATTATTCCGGTGAACAGCCGGCTGACGGGCTTTATCAAGAAGGTTTATTTTGACGAATATCAGCCGGTACGTAAAGGCGATACGCTGGCGCTGATAGAAGATACCGAATTTATTTTCCGGCTGGCCCAGGCCGAGGCCGATTACCAGAATGCACTTTCCGGAAAAACGGTGGTAGCCTCTACGATCCATACCACGCAGAACAATATCTCCGTATCGGATGCCGGCGTACAGGAGGCGAAAATTCGGCTGGAAAATGCCGGGCGGGAGTATCACCGGTACAAACGATTGCTGGAACAGGACGCCGTAACACGGCAGCAATATGATGCGATCCAGACCGATTACGAGGCATTAAAGGCGCGGTATGCGTTGCTGTTGCGCCAGAAACAATCCACGGCCCTGGTCAAGCAAGAACAGGCCGAGCGGTTGCAGCAGACCGAGGCGGGGATCAAATTGGCAGAGGCCGCGGTGAACCTGGCCCGGTTGAATCTGTCGTATACGGTGATTCTTGCTCCTTCCGACGGCACGACGGGGCGTAAGGAGATTCGGGAAGGACAGTTAGTGCAGCCGGGGCAGACGTTGGTAGACTTGGTCGATGAGCGCGATAAATGGGTCGTGGCCAATTATAAGGAGACACAAACCGCCCATATCGCCGAAGGGCAGCCGGTAGAATTGGAAGTGGATGCGATTCCGGGAGTCGTGTTCCGGGGGATCGTGAAATCGATTTCGCGGGCTACCGGCGCTAGTTTCTCTTTGCTCCCGCAAGATAATTCCGCCGGCAATTTTGTGAAGGTAGAGCAACGGATTCCTGTCCGGGTGGAGTTTGCGGCCGATAACCGGGCAGAGGATATGCAGCGGCTACGGGCGGGTATGAATGTGGAATGCGAGGTTAAGTACTAGCCTATGCACGAGATAGGGCCTTTTTCAATCCCGGCCATGCGCGACTTCGTGCCCGAGAAGTGGCGCCCGTGGATTGTCCTGGTGTTTGTGATTATCATCCAGCTTTCGGGCGGCGTGTACCTGGGAGCGCTCAGCGAGATGGTCGGGTCGCTGGCGCTTTTGCAAGAAGATATTAGGATGGCCGGCTACGCTTCGATGGTCGGGATGGGACTTACGTTTACGGTGATGTTCCGGTTGAAGTTCCGGTACGCTTCGAAAACGGCGCTTCTGGCTTGTTGCGGGGCGGTGATCGTCTGTAACCTGATTTGCATGCATACCGATAGCGTGCCGATATTGGTGGCGGCTTGTTTTGTAGGCGGGATTTTCCGGATGTGGGCTACGTTCGAGTGTAATTCCACCCTTCAACTTTGGTTGACCCCCAAACGGGATTTGTCGGTGTTTTTCTGTTATATTTATTTATTGGTACAAGGGTGCATCCAGCTTTGCGGCTTGCTGACGGTATATACCTCGTTCTGGGCCAAATGGGAGTTCGTGCACTGGGTAATCATCGCCCTTTTGCTGGCGGAGATGATCGCAACGATGATTTTGTTCCGCAATTACCGTTCGATGCGGAAGCTGCCCCTGTTCGGAATTGATTGGCTGGGCGCTTTTATGTGGGGTGTAGTGTTGATGTGCATCCTTTTCATTTGTGTGTACGGCGCGTATTACGATTGGTTCCGGTCGGCATACATCCGGTTGGCAGCTATGGGAGGCGCCGTGGTACTGGGGTTGAATTTATGGCGCGCTTCTTTTATCCGCCATCCGTTTATCGCACTCCATACCTGGCGTTATAAGGAAGTATACCTGACGTTTTTATTGTATATCGTTGTCGATTTTTTATTGGCTCCTTCGCACCTGTTCGAGCATGCCTATATGGAAGGGGTGCTGGGCTACGATTCGCTGGCGGTGATTTCCCTCAATTGGGTGGTGTTGCTGGGCGTAGTAGTGGGCAGCGTGTTTGCTTTCCTGACGTTTGCACGCCGGAAGTGGCGGTATAAGGTAATGACAATGATCGCTTTTACGGCGATTACGTCTTATCTGTTGTGGTTCTATTTCCTGATCGATTATAATTTGCCGAAGGAAGCGCTGGCGGTGCCGTTATTTTTGCGCAGTTTCGGCTATGTGATTATTGCGATTTGTTTTATCACGGCCTTGTCGCGGGTGCCTTTCCAGCATTTTTTCCAGGCCGTTTCGGTGCAGGCATTCGTCAGTGCCGGATTCGGCGGGGCTTTGGGAGAGGCTTTCCTGGGGCATTGGTTGAAAGTGACGATGAAAAAGAATGCGATGTTGTTGGGGGCTTCGCTCGACCATGTACATCCCTTAGCCGGCCGGTTGTCGGTGGGCGAACTGTATGGCGCTGTACAGCAGCAAGCGCTCCTGGTTTCCATGAAGGAGTTGTACGGCTGGCTTTCACTGGCCGGACTCTTTTGTTTGTTTCTGTTCGCGCTCAACGAAAGCGAAGTCCGGCCGCTGCATGCCTTGCATCCCCGCTACCGGGCTATCCGACGATATATCAAACATGAACTTCGTCTGCGTAAATTGCCTACCCGGGTAGGTAGCCGGTAGGCCGCTTTCCGTCTTGTTGAGGGGGGGGAAGCAGCTAAAACGGCAAAGGAAAGGGGCGTCTTCGTAGGTATCTACCCAGGCGTCCCTTTTTGTAAACCTTACTCGCTATTGTTTTAGCAAATTTTCTTTTTACATCCCCTCTCTTACGATCTGGTGAATGTGGATCGGCTGGTTACCGAGCGTCGAAAGCGTCAACTCTTCCAGCGTATCGTACAAAGCATGCGGCAACCGGATAAAACCTACATTGCCCTGGTAAACAATTTGTTTTTCCCCGTTATTATCGGTTCCGGCAATCGACACCAGGTTCTCGCTGCTACCGGACAGGAAAAGCGTAATCGCATCGGTTCCGGCGCATTTGATATGCACCTTATCTCCCGGTTGCAACTGTTTGAAGGTATTCAGGTTCATGTCGTACATCATCAAGGCTTCGTTCACGGTTTCGCTTTCGATCGTCGCAACCGAGAAATTGAGCAGAAACACTTCCATTTCCTTATCGGACGCATTACGCATCCGGATAAAACGGGCGTTCGGATCTATATCGGTTACGGTACCCTTTACCCGTTCGGCGTCGATGGTAGAAAAGGCCGTCCAGTTCTTGCCGTCGGCCGACCATTCGAATACGCGCCCGGGCCGATTGCTTTCCGGCATATTGAAATTGAAAGAGGCAGCAGTTTTCTGAATCTCCCAACCCAAACTGATATAGCCGTTCGGCTGAATTTTAACCGATTCGTATCGAGGCGTACAAGCCACCTTGTTCTCTTCCGCGAGACAAGGTTGCAGGCTGAGCGCTTCCACATTGGTAAGCAAGGAAGGCCGGCTGATTTCGATCGCATCGTCGCTCATTTCGTCGGCCAGCAGGTTGTGGCTGGTACGGTTGTACAGTTCGGTGATGAAGGGCATCAGGACTTGCGTCGCGGTTTTTACCCCCGCCTGATAAGCATTCTGGTTGAATGTCCGGTTGACGGTACGCATACTGTCGAGCAGGTTGGCTACATCCAAGTACCGTTGCCAGGTAGCCCGCCGGTCTTTATCCTGCCAAGCCTGGGCCATATGCAAAGAAGCCGTTCCCGTTTTGCCCAGCAGTTCGAACTGCGTCAACCACGGGTTCAGTTGGCTGACCATCCGTTTGTTTTTGCCCTGGCTGTAAATCAGGGTAGGGGCGGCGGTGATTTGCGAGAAGAGCGCGCCCAATTGATTCGCCTCCCGTTCGTGGAAAAGACCGGCGCGGTAACCTTTGAGGAAAGTCTCCGCTTGCGAACGGTAGCGCACCGATTCGTCGCGCCGGTACTGGTGGCCGTTAGGGCCCGGATCGCAGTTGTTTTCGGCGAAGGTACGCAGTGCGATAGCCGCTTCGGGCATCACATAATTGCAGGCGTTTTCCCACGCTTGCTCCGGATCGTACGCCCTCATGTTCCAAGCATACATGCCTACGCTGAATAAGGCGATTTTGGAAGGTTCGGCCCATTCCATCGGATTGGCTACGAACCCCGACATGAAGTTCTGCGATTCTTTAGCCAGTCCGTCCGCCGGCCCCATCAGCAAGTGATCGCGGCAATAATCATTGACCGGGAAGTTCCACCAGATAAAAACCGGCCGGCGCGTGCGGCGCGTAGCCCAATCCACGCTTTCGCGGGTAATATCGCCCACTACCTTATCGCCTGTCCACATAATCTGGATAGCCGGGTCGAGTTGTTTACCCAGGATGTCGAGATAATCGCTCTGGGCCATCGCCCGGTTGTATTCGGTCGGACATACGATAAGAGGTTCTATATCTTTTTGCTGGCTGATAAATTCTTTTTGGATATAGTTCAGCAGATCCGCTTGCTTTTCCGGCTGAGTGCCTTCTCCGGATATATCGTCGAAGAAGACGGCGAAAGCCCGGACGCC
>DBFJSK010000240.1:0-11545 GCA_048403675.1 Tannerellaceae bacterium
GAATTTTTCAAAAGCTGCTTTGACATCGTCCAACAACTTAAACCGTGGGAAAGGATCGACTGGATTACCCATCCCTTGAATTACGAAAAGAAAAGCCCTGAATGAATAACGTCCGGAGCCGATCGGCTTCGAAAAAAAGAAAGTAGAAAAAAAGAAGCCGGTACCTTCGGAATTTCAGGTTAATGAAATGCGAATGGCACCGGCTTCTTTTTTCAGAAGGAAAAGGAAAAAGAGGAAATCAATTGCATTTTTCCACTCCCCGCCCCCCCCTGCTTCGGACTAGTGTTTGGGGTCGGGATAATGGCGTTTAGGATTTTTGGGAAACCACCCTTTCAAGACCCGTTCTTCTTGTTCGAAAATTTCTTTGATCGTCCAGAACGACGAAAAAGCAAACACGCCGCAAATGGCCGAAAAGAAAATACTGCTAATAAATAAGGAAGCGACCGTTCCGGCAATACCGAGCAACAAGAATATCCACCAGCATTTCGTTCCCCAATAATACTCTGCTTTGACCACGACAGGATGGAACAGGCCGATAATAAGGAAAGTAACGATGCCGATCAGAAGACCGTTGAAATTGATTAACTCCATAATTTCTCGTATTTTGTAATTGAATATTCGTTTTCTTTAACCAAAGATACAAAAAAGCCTGTACCGAACCGATCGATTTCCTCTATCCGTTTATCGATACGGAGAGAAACGCCTACTGTACAAAGTTTATCCGGCCGAAAGACGACACCTGGGGGGGACGCCGCGAAAGACATATGCCACAGAGGCAGAAAATGACCGGAAAGTCAGAAGGCTGGGGACGCAAGCCGGCCGGCCACGTCTACCACTAAAAAACCGGACAGAAAAATCGGACAACCGGCATTCAATCCGTCCCAACGCCCCCCTCTTCCATCAAACCAGGAACTACCGCCAGCCCTTTTCAAAACGAAATCCCCCGGAAACAAAAAAGACGTCTTCCACCCCTATAAGTAGAAGACGTCCCGTTGTATATCGACTAAAATCGAATGGCTTAATTGTTGCCGGCAGGCGTTTCAGCCGGTGTTTCTTCCGCAGGAACAGCAGCTCCCTGAGCAGTACCGAAATCAGGCGCTACCGTATTCGGATCGATAGAAACCGCGTTATTCACCTGCTCTTTAATTTCAGACTGCGTAGCATGCTCTGCACGAGGAATAAAAGCGGTAATGATAATACTTAATACGACCAACGTACCGGCCAGCGTCCAGGTGGCTTTTTCCAGGAAATCGGTTGTTTTGCGTACCCCCATAATTTGGTTAGAAGAAGAGAACCCCGAAGCCAGACCTCCCCCTTTGGAATTCTGAATCAACACGATCAGAATCAACAACAGTGCGGCAATCAGGATTAAGATAGAAATGAATACGTACATCTTTGTTTTATTTTTTAGTGTTAATAATCAACTTTTCAAGAAATCTGATTTGGTCTGCAAAGTAAACATTTTTTTCCGGATATTTCAAGCTTAAATTTTTAATTATTTGCAAAGCTTTCTCATATCGCCTCTGTTTAACATAAATCCGGGCCAAAGTCTCCGTAAAATAAGAATCGTCCAACGATTTAAGATGCGCATCCTGAGGCCCTTTTTGCGGAAAATCCTGCCCGGACGGCTCCTCTTCCGGCACTCGCGCCAAGCGCGAAACCGGGCCGTTCTCTTCCTCCTCGCGCAAGAAATTATCGATCAAATCCATTCCTTTCCCTCCGGTTTCGGGCGCCGATTCAATACCCGAGGCCGGAAGCTGCCCATCCGAAGACGCCGCCGATTTGCCAGGCTCTCCTCCCGTCTGCTGGGCCTCTTCTTCGGCTTTTTCCTCCTTATTTTTCCCTGTCGAAGCCTTGTTCCCCGCCGAAGACAACGACCAATACAAATAATCGGAAGACACCGAAGGTTGCAACCAGACGGCCCCCGAACCCTTCCCTTCCTTTTCACCCGGACAATTCGAAAGAAAAGCATCGATCAGCGAAAAAGAATCCGGCTCTTCCGGCGTCTCCTGCTTCCCCACCGGCAAAGGCGGCAACCCGTACCGTTCGCCTTCCAGACAAAAGAACAATCGCCGGCGGTCGGCCAACAGGGCCGCCCAACGTTCTACCTCCGCCTCCAGACGCGGATCGTGAAGCAAAGCCAAGTTCTTCAAATACAACAACCGTACCGTCTGAAAATAAGGAAACCGAGCGGCTATCCGCTCAAGAGACGCCAAGGTATCGGCCGAAAGCAACGAAGGATCGTCCATCAATCGATATAAATCGGCAGTTTCCATTTACCAATTGGCTACAGTGGCATTATAAATCTGATCGGTCAGTTCGTCTACAATTTCCGAACAAAGTTGCTCCTGCACTGTCTGCAACATCTGGTTACTGTCAAACTCGCGATACGCCGAGAAAGTTTGTTCGAAATCCTCATCCGGATTCGTACGGTTGGAATAACGCACCCTTACCGTAATGGTAAGTTTGGTTTGCGACGCATACGCATCTTCTTTCACCGCCATGGGGGTAAGTTCATAGCCGGTGATTTCGCCTTCCAACTCCAAATCGCCGTTGCTCGGCACCAGTTGCAGGCGTGTCTGACGGATATACATATCTTTAAGCGTTTCCGTAAAGAGCTGCGAAAGCGGCGGATACACCAACGGCGCCTGGTTGGGAAAATCCTTGATCGTAATCGTTTTCACTTTCGTGTAATCGATCGAAGCGCCATTGAATTTATACGAAATAGAACAAGCCGTCAGCAAGATGGCACACCAGAGGAAACAAACCAGTTTATTTTTTTTCAACATAATGATCCAGTGAATTTTTATTTTTTTTGAGGTAACTGTTGCCGGAAGCGTGTCCAGGCACGCCCCCCCGTCAGGCAGCCGAGAAACCTGCCTTGCCGACAAGGCGCCCGGCAGTTTATTATTCCAAATTATATTCTTTTATTTTCCGGTACAACGTACGTTCGGATATTTTCAAATCGGCCGCCGCGTTCTTCCGCCGGCCGTTATGCTTTTCGAGGGCCTTTCGGATCATCTCTTTTTCGACCTCCTCAAGCGAAAGGGATTCCTCTTCCACATCTTCGGCCTCTTGAATCGACGCCGCCATCGGGCGAACCGGATGTGTAGCGATGGGGTGCGGATACGAGGCTTCGCTTTCCACCGGCATTTGCACGGCGCCGCCCATAATATCGTGTACCAGCTTTTTCAAATCGTTCACATCCTTCTTCATATCGAACAACACCTGGTAGAGAATTTCCCGCTCGCTATTGAAAAATTTCTGATCGGTTTCCGGCTTGACCAGCACAGGCAATTTCTCCACATTCAGATCCGGCAGATAAAACCGGAGCACATCTGCCGATATATCCCTTTTTTCTTCGATTACCGAGATACGTTCGGTCATATTTTTCAGCTCGCGCACATTGCCGGGCCAGCGGTAAGATACCAGCAATCCCCTCGCTTCGTCGTCGAGATGAATGGACGGCATGCGATATTTTTCCGCACAATCGGCGGCAAACTTGCGAAACAACAGAATGATGTCGTCCGGCCGCTCCCTCAGAGGCGGAATCTGGATCGGCACGGTATTGAGACGATAATACAAGTCTTCACGGAATTTTCCTTCGGCTACCGCCTGTACCAGGTTCACGTTGGTAGCGGCCACAATCCGTACGTTCGTTTTCTGTACTTTGGAAGAACCTACTTTGATAAATTCGCCGGTTTCCAATACCCGGAGCAACCGGGCCTGGGTGGGCAGAGGCAATTCGCCGGCTTCGTCGAGGAAAATAGTTCCGCCGTCGGCCACTTCGAAATACCCCTTGCGGTCGGCCAACGCCCCTGTGAAGGAGCCTTTTTCATGGCCGAAAAGTTCGGAATCGATCGTTCCTTCGGGGATGGCGCCGCAGTTGACGGCGATATATTGTCCGTGTTTACGGGCGCTGTTCTGATGAATGATTTGAGGAAAAGTCTCCTTTCCCACCCCGCTTTCGCCGGTAATGAGCACCGACAAATCGGTGGGAGCTACCTGAAGGGCTACATCAAGGGCCCGGTTCAGAGCGGGACTGTTTCCGATAATCCCAAAACGTTGTTTGATTTGCTGCACGTCGACCTTCATCATCATATCTCTTTATAGCTGTAATTATTTCAGTTGGTCTGCCAAAATTACAAATCTTAATTCAAATAACCACGCTCCGGAGCCGATTCAAAGGGAAGTTTCTCATTTTTTAGCAAGCCGCGGGAAAAGACGTTCCGCTTTCCGGGGCGCCTGCTCCGAAAAAACCGGACGCATCCTTCGGAGAGTATGCAAAAGAAGCGGAGGTTATTTCTTCGCGTTATAGGTATGCTGGTATAAAAAGTCGGCCAGCAACTTATCGTCGGTATAGGAACGCACTTCTTTGGCCGAGATGGGATGGCCGATATAGACATCGACCGTACGCCCCCGCTTATTGAATGCCTCGGCGGGGATACGCAGCGTGCGGATACGCCAATCGATGTTTCCCAGCCAATAAAAGAAATGGCTGTTGAGAAAATCGAAGTACACGGGATACACCGGCACGTTGGCTTTACGAATCAGCCGGATGACGCTGTGAGCCCAGGAAAGGTCGCGCACTTGTTTGGTTTGCCGGTTGTAAAAAGAAATGGCGCCGGCGGGGAAAAAACCCATCGGATGGCCTTCTTTCAGCCGTTGAAGCGAGAGACGGACGCCGTTGATATTGGCCGGATTGGCTCCTTCTTTTTTGGAGTCGGGTTTGACAGGTACAAAATTATCGTCCATCGCACCGATCTTGCTCAGAATACCGTTTACCATGACCTTGAAATCGGGACGGCGCCGGGCGAAGATGTCGATCAGCATAATGCCATCGACCGAACCGATCGGGTGGTTGGAAACGGTGATAAAGGCACCTTCCGGCAACCCGTCGAGCACCGCCGCGTTGTGCACCCGGTATCGGATGTCGATCAGCGGATCGGCCAAAAGGGCGGTCGTGAAGTCGGCGCCGCGTAGTTGGCAATGGTTGGCATGTACCTGATTTACTTTCTCGATACTCAGCCATTGTAACAGGTGTTTACCTATCCAGCTTCCGGCTTTTCCTTTGAAAAAGGGAGCCATTTCCTGCAAATCGTAAATATCGATAACGCTTGTTTTCATAGATCAGTCTACAAATTCGGCACACATTTTTTCATGTTTCTTCATGACGATGACCAGGACGATATTGAGCACGATGATCTCATACAGATAATAGGCCCAGACTTGTCCCCAGAGCACGATTGCGAACATGACGAGCGTACGGCCGTTGAAAGTAAGCAGATCGACCAGGCGCATCAAACTCCGGCTTTGTTTGCGGAAACGGATGCGTATATCCTCGGGAATATCATCGCCGTAACGGGCGTGCAGGCTGCGGAGCATTTGCTGCAAAGTGGGGGTTGCCTTTACCTGCAACAGGGTATACCAGCGGTAAAGGTAATAAAAGGCTTTGTTGATGCCGTATTTCATCTCTTTATGCTTGGCTTCCACCTGTTCGAGGGATTGGAATTCGGCGCCTTTATCTTTACTGATAAAGTAGAGATGAAGGGTTTTATAATAATCGGTAATATTGGCTTGCACCAGGTGCGAAAGGCCCGAAAGAACGGCCAGGGCGAAAAACCAGTCGGTGCCGTAGTCGTGCGAGAGCCGCAGGGCGAAACCGATGTAGATGGAGGCGAACCAGATGTCGCCGGCAAATCCGTCGAGGATGCGCCCGATGGCCGATTTGATGCCGGTCAGACGTGCCAATTGGCCGTCGACACAGTCGAGGATGTTGGCCAGGATTAACAACAGGATACCGATAATATTGTATGTCAGGCTATCGTGATAGAACATAAATCCGACAGCAGCGCCGACGAAGATGGAAACAACCGTCACCATATTGGGGGTGATGCCTGTGCCGCGCAGTAAGCGGGCGATGCGGAATCCGATGGGACGGTAAAAAATCCGGTCTATCTTATTTTCTGTTTCGATCGACTTCAACGACGCTTCGTATTCTTTATCCAAATCGCTCATTTATTTTTCATTTATACGAATAACCGCCATCTGCGACGACTATTTCGCCATTAAAATATTTATTTTCAATCAACATTTTGTAAATCTCGGCTACTTCGCATGGCTCGCAAAAACGCCCCAGAGCCACCTTGTTTTCGATATTTCGCCGGATTTCGGCCGGTTTGTTCTTTTGCCATTCGGTGTCTACAAAGCCGGGGGCTACCGCGTTTACCCGGATGTGGTAAGGAGCCATAAATTTAACCAGGTTCTTCACCAGCGCGTGTACCGCGCTTTTGGTTACGCCGTAAGCCAGGGACACTGAATGGGGCTGGATGCCCATCAGCGAGCCGGTAAAGACGATGCTCCCCCCCTGCCGGATCTGTCCGACGATGCGTTGAAGCAGGAAAACGGGAAAATGAACATTGGCGTAAAATACGCGTTCCCAATCCGCCTCGGTGAGCTGTTCGAAAGATGAACGGCAGGTCAGGCCGGCATTGAAAACAACGGCGTCGAGCTTCCGGTCGTGTTCGGCCAGGTAAGCGGCGATGACGGGGATAGAGGCGCTTTGGGAAATATCGGCTTGCAGCACTTCCGCTACGATCCCGTAGGTTTGGGACAGTTCACGGGCTGTATGCCGGGCGGTGTCCGGGTCGGAGGCATAGGTCAGCAACAGGTCGTAACCGGCCCGGGCTAAGCATTGCGCTACGGCTTTTCCGATGCCTTTGGTTCCTCCGGTAATGAATGCTTGCTTTTCCATCGGCAGCAGGATTATTCTTTTTCAGCAAACCCTTTGACCGTAACGGGCTTGGCTTGGCGTTGGGATTTCAGGTTTACTTCGTAGGTATCGTGGATGGTCTTTTTCAGGTTCGACGAGGAAACGCCGGTACCGTAGGGGAAATAAAAGACTTGTACGCCCAGATCTTTCAGGTAGTCGTATTTGCCGTACCAGTCGTCGCCTACGACGAAAGCGTCGATGTTGAGTTTTTTGACGATTTCCGTGTGGTCGAGCGAATGTTGAGGGATGACGATATCGGGCGTTTTCAGGGCTTCGATAATTTGTAAGCGCTCGTTGAAAGGAATGATGGGGGCGGCTTTGTAGGAGGATACCAGTTCGTCGGTACTAACGCCTACAATGAGTATATCGGCCAGGCTTCGGGCATAGTTTATCATCCGCAGATGGTTGTAATGAAACATGTCGAACGTCCCGGAAGTATATACTATCGTTTTGTCTTTAAACATATCGTTACTTTCTTTTTAAGCCGCAAACTTACGCAAACTTTTCCTATCAAAAAAGTATTCGTCTAAAAAGGCGCCCGGGAGAGCTTAAAAAATATCCCGAAGGGCGCCGGCAAAGGGGCTGAGAGAGACGAAGAAAGAGGGGGTGGAAGAAAAGCTTATTATTCAATGAATCGGGGGGATCCCGCGTGCATCCGGATGCCGCGGTATCAGTAGGGAAGAAACAAGGAAGACGAGGCACGAATTTGAATAAAAAAAATACAACAAGTACGGCACGGAAATAAAGGTTTGCCGCATAGATACAACTTATTGATTTTCAAAACATTTCAAGAAAACAAAAACGAGACTGGCATGGAAATCGGATTGCATAGGCATAAAATGAAAATTTCATAAGCATCCATTTCGGATTCCATAAGCATGCAATGGGAAGCGGATGCCGATGTATTTTCTTTGGAGAATAAATTTTACAATAAGGGGGGGCCTATCCGGATCTGTCGGAACGGGTAAGGTTGGAAAAAAGGCAAGGAAAAAGAGAAGGCTCGGAAGAGTTCAGAAAAGTGAAGTGAAGAAAAAGAGCAAGGGAAAAAAGGGGTGAAAGGGAACGTCTCCTAACCGTATATCGCGAAAGAGCGAATCAGCCAAAAAGTGCTGAAAGCAAACGCATGAAAGGCAGACTCCCGTAAAACCGGCATCCCCGCTGCCGAAATAAAAAAGTTTTCCCGGCCCCCCTTCTGTTTTGACGACGAAATGCGTAGAACATACCACGGGAACCGGGAAAATGCAACCTATTATTCTATTCTTCTTCTTATTCTTCGTCCTTGGTAAGGTCGAGCTTTTCATTATCGCCGCCCTTGTCGAAGTATTGTTTCCTGAGCGGGTTGGCTGTCGCCTCCCGGTAGGAAAGACGGTTACGGTAAATATCGAGCGCGGTATACAAAGCCTGGCGGAAAGACTGTTCCGAAGCCAGGTTCTGCCCGGCAATATCGTAAGCCGTGCCGTGCGCGGGCGACGTACGCACAATCGGAAGGCCGGCCGTGAAATTCACTCCGTCGTCCATCGCCAGCGTTTTGAAGGGAGCCAAGCCCTGGTCGTGATACATGGCCAACACCCCGTCGAAACGTTCGTACAGTTCGGCTCCGAAGAAACCGTCGGCGGCATAGGGGCCAAACGACATCACGCCCCGCTTCTCCGCTTCCTGCATAGCCGGAATAATGATTTCTTCCTCTTCCTTACCCAGCAATCCGGCGTCGCCGGCATGGGGATTGAGCGAGAGAACGGCAATGCGGGGTTTGACGATACCGAAATCTTGTTTGAGCGATTGATTGAACAGACGCAGTTTGCTCACGATGCCTTCCTGCGTGATGGCCGAAGCGACCTCCGCCAGCGGTATGTGTCCGGTTACGAGGGCGACACGGAGCCGGTCGTTGAGCAGAATCATCAAGCCCTTCTTGCCAACTCCGCTGAAACATTCTTCCAAGTATTCGGTATGGCCGGGGAAGTGAAAATCGGCGTTCTGGATATTGTGCTTATTGATCGGCGCGGTCAGCAGAATATCGATTGCGCCGCGTTTGAGGTCGGCCACGGCCGCTTCCAATGCCCGGAAAGCCGCATCCCCGGCCTGAGCGGTGGATTGCGCCAGTTCCACTTTCACATCGTCGTCTACGCAATTGATGATGTTCACCCGGTTCTGCCCGGCTTCTTCGGCCTCGGAGATAATGCTCATATTGACGGGTGGCAAGTCGAGCGCTTTGCGGTGATAAGCGGCTACTTTCGAGGAGCCGTAGATCACGGGCGTGCAGAGTTCTGCTATCCGGCTATCGGATAAAGTTTTAAGTATAACTTCATATCCGATGCCGTTTATGTCTCCGTGGGTAATCCCCACTTTAATCAATCGTTCTTCCATGTATATGTTTGTTTATTGCTTCTCTTGTGAGATTCCAAGCGGTTCTTCTACCGGCTGGTCGAATTCGCCCGGCAGACGCATGGTAAAGAGGGCGGCTTCGATGCGGCGGATAAAGTTGCGTTTATCTGTCTCCGGAGCGAATACGAAGCCTTCGGCTACCACCACGCGGTTGTTTTTTTCATCGAGCCGGACGTGGCTTACGAACGGGCCGCCCATCATATCGCCTTCCATTCGCCAGAGGCCGCGCATCACGCCGCAGTATTTGCCGTTCACCGTGATCGGGGTATAGTCAATCCCGGCCCGGGTTTCGGTCGTCATATACGAGCCGGGGAAAGCGCCGGGAAGGTTGGCTTTCATCACCGAGTCGCGTTTGGCAACGAGGTATTCGGCGGTGAAGGTTTCCGGATCGGTATAGGGGAAAGTATATACTACCAGGTCGGTGCGGCCTGTATTGGCGTTGTTGGAGGCCCAGAAGAAGTCTGTCGTGTCGCGGAAATAGGTCATATTTTCGGGGGCGTTCAGCATTACGTCGAAGTCTTTTTTCAAGTGATCCATCACTACGGTGCTATAGTTTTTCTGGAATTGCGCGATGGCGCGGTTTATTTCCACGTTGACAAAGAAATTCACCAGGTTGCGGGGATGGGCGTTAATGTAGTCTACCACCGCCTGGGCACTGGGCGCATTGAGTTTGACAACGACTTGTCCCTGAGCCCAAGGATTGTTTTCGTAAGAGACACTCACCTTCGTGTAGAGGGCGGGGTCGATGTTTACAAGAAGGATATTCCGGACGTATTTCAGGAGTCCGTTGAAATCTTTAGGCTGGGCGTAGGTGATTTTCAGTGCGGGTTCCGATTGGGGCAACCCGGGCACATCCGACGCCAGTTCGGAACGTACGGCTTTCCCGGCTTCTCCGTTCCAGTCGGTTTGATTCATTACTACTACTACTTCGTAAGCGAGTCCGGTGGCTTTGGTCATGACGGAACCGGAGTTGCAGGCTCCTGTGAGCAACAGGAGGAAGAGCATACTGACAATTAACGCTTGTGTTTTCATACCCGTTATTTTTTATATGTTACAAATGTACTTCTTTTCTGCCGAATGTAACGCCGGTTTATTCTTTTTGCTTTGTTTTTGCTGTGGAAAGCATGCCGCAAGCGGCAAAAATATCTTCCCCGCGGGATGCCCGGATCGTACAAACGATTCCCTGGGCGCTCACGGTGTCGCGAAAGGCTTCCATCCGGGCCATATCGGGACTTTCCAAGGGGACGCCGGGGATGGCGTGGAACCGGATCAGGTTGACCCTGGCCGGAATTCCTTTTAGTAAACAAGCCAGCGCGCGGGCATGTTGCAGGCTGTCGTTCAAATTTTTGAATACGATATATTCGAAGGATACGCGACGCTGGTGGGTGAAATCGTAGGCCCGGATCGTGTCGATGATTTCCTGGGCCGGATAGGCTTTTTCTACGGGCATAAGCGAAAGGCGTTCGTCCGGATAGGGCGAGTGCAGGCTGACGGCCAGGTGGCAGTCGCTTTCGTCCAGGAAGCGTTTCAATCCTTTTTTAATGCCGATGGTGGATACGGTGATGCGTTTCGGGCTCCATCCATAGCCGTAGGGGGCAGTCAGGATGTCGAGTACTTTGAACAGTTCGTCTGTATTGTCGAGGGGTTCGCCCATGCCCATAAAGACCAGGTTCGTGAGGGTATCGGCTTCGGGCAGCGACCAGATTTGGTTCAGAATTTGGTTGGCGGTAAGGTTGGCGGTGAAGCCTTGTTTGCCGGTCATGCAGAAGAGGCAGTTCATCTTACAGCCTACCTGCGAGGAGACGCAGAGGGTGGCCCGGTCGTCGGTGGGGATATAGACGGCTTCTACGAAACGGCCGCTTCCGGCACCGTAGAGGTACTTCACGGTTCCGTCCGTGGAACGCATGGCTTCCAACGGGGGTTGGGCCCCTACTTCATAGGTCTGGGCCAACAACGTGCGTTTGGCGGCCGGCAGGTTGGTCATCTCCGCTAGGCTTTTGACTCTTTTTTTGTAGAGCCAATCGGCTAGTTGCCCCGCGGCATAGGCGGGCAGTCCGGCTTCGGCGGCCACTTGTTTCAGTTCATCGAGGGTCATCCCCAGTAAAGCTTTTTTCTCGCTCATTTCTTCTTTTGGTTGCGCTTTCATATGCAAACTTATAAAAATATTCGCAAGTAGCGCGATCGGGCGAAAGAAATTGTGGAACAGCCGGGGGGGGGACGACGGTCGGTATGGCCTGCCCTGCCGCGACAGTTGCGGCCTTGGCAGGGGGTGCAAAAAAAATCCTCTCCGAAAATCGTTGGATGGATTTTCGGAGAGGATTCCAAGAGCTTAACCGCCCTACGGGTCGTCGCCCGCGACTGCTTATTAATAGAACCGGATTCGGTTGTCTT
>DBFJSK010000241.1:0-4279 GCA_048403675.1 Tannerellaceae bacterium
TATCAGAAGACCGCTGCATTGTGCCGAGATAAATAAATTCTTCAGGCCCATTTCCTTTTGACAGGAAACGGCCTATATTTTGGCAGGTAGGTAAACAGAATGCTTCCAAATAAAGTGAATCGGTACGATTACAAATAATAAGAAGAGAGTCGGTAACTAAAAGGTTCTCCGGATCAAGTAAAAGGTCGTCAGTAAGTAAAACCTTTCCCTTGATGGGTTGCTTTTCCATAAAAAGTATATTTTTTTCAATTGTGCTATCCGAACAACCTAAACAAAAACTAAATATACAAAAAATCAATTGAACAGCAAACTTCATTTCCCTATTCATAAATAATTAATTAAAAGATAATGCCAAACAAAAATATTTTCGACTATAGTTCGTCTCTTTTTTGTGTTTTTCTAAACATTTTGGTTTATAAAAGTGCTTTTGGTTAATTCTATTCTATCGGACAAAATCTCTCTCAAAAAAATCTTGTCCGACAAAAACTCTTAAGTAGAACTTAAAACCGGAATCATCTCCGTCTTAAACAGATTATCTGTGTGTTTCCACATAACTCAATGGCCCTTTACCTTTTCCGATAGTGGAGCCATTGGAAATCGTACAATCTTCCTGATTCGTTCCCTGACATTCCCAATACCCGGCCGATGCATTCAGCGCATCCAAATTTTCGAGGCTCAAATCGGATGTTTTAGAAACTGTGTTTACACCTGTTGTAAAATTAAAGGCAGTAAAGCCTACTACCGCCAAGGCAGCTACAATCTTGAAAATCTTTTTCATATCACATGCTTTATTTAAAATGCTGCAAAGATAAATATTATTTTAATAAATGAAATTATTTAAGATAAATTTATTGCAAAAACATCTATTCAATTCCAATTAAGCAACCGGTTAAGTATTTCACCGCAGTTAAGCATATTAACTAAAAAAGCAATAAAAATAAAAATAGAGGAACCTATCAACCGATCTTTTCAATTTCTATTTTTACAGGGGTTTTATAAACAAAAGACTTCTCCGTCGATCCCTAGCTAAAAAAGATTCGTAAGATCGTACGTTTTGATTTCAAAACCTTCTTCAGTTTGATGAATGCCGTATAAGGTGATGCCGTCGGGCGACCGACTGATAGTCCGCAGCTTATCGGGCGTTTCCAGTTGCTTCGATTTCGTTTCGCCCCAACCGACCACCCGAATCCGACTACCGATCATATAATCGGGCTATCCCTTCTTTTCCCTGAATAAAGAGCGAGAATGAAACGGTCGGAAGTGCATACCCCGAGATAATGGTAAGTAGAACGCATCGTTGAACCTGCCATATACCGCCCTTCTTCGCTGGGCATCACCACGACTTCATCCGGATCCGACTGCCAATAACTCCACGCTGTCGCGAAAGCCTCGGATTTGAGTAGAACTTTGCCGGTAAGCGTTTGTTTTTCGAGGAACAAGGTATGCGTGGATACAGGTTTGCCGGTACAATCGACACTCAGGGCAAAAATCAAGCCCACTACATAAGTTGAAAATTTCATAGTTCGTTTCGTTTGATTCTATCAAAATTACATCAGGTCTTAACTCTTTCAAAGGTCGTTTCCTCTGCTATAAAAAGGGTACGAAAAGCCGGCAGCTATATTTCCTACGGGCACGTCCTGAGCAGGAATAAACCAACCCTTATTGTATTTTTTCTATTTAATAAAAAATAGATGCCTATAAAATCCGGATTACATGCTTATGGAATCCGAATTGCATAAGCATGAAATTTCAATTGCATAAGCATGCAAGGGAAACTCCTTGCGCGATCGTTTTTAATACACTAATTATCAGATAAATAGCCTACACGCTTTTAGCTTGTGCCCTCGCCTATGCTTCCTGTATTTTTTAATATTTAAAACGAGCGGACGAACGCGCCCACAATTTCCACTTTTCCGATCTGGTAAAAACCATCCAGATCGACTTTTTTAGCTACCCTTTCGCGCTTCTTTCGTTGCTTCGGCAGCCACATCGGTTTCTCCGATCGATTGACCGGAATTTTTCATCGAAAAGAAAGACGGAAAAACACCCGGATAAGGATTTGTTGGAATCCTTTCGTTTTTCGGTATGATCCCTTTTCGGTATGATCCGTATCATCCAAAAGAAGGCCCCGGCCTTCCAGCGGCGCCACGAAAAAAGCCGTCTATTATCTTATTGATAATAGACGGCTTTTTGAGGATTGTATGTTGTCTCACGAGGATTCGAACCTCGACAGACAGAACCAAAAACTGTAGTGCTACCATTACACCATGAGACAATCCGGTGCTTTATCTAAAGCGATGCAAAGATAGGCATAAAATCCGATTTTGCAAATATTTTTACAATTTTTCTATTCGAGACGAACTGAAAATGGTCGGAGTCAACCGAAATTGTTTGCAACGATCGCTAAAAACCCACTTTTACGCCAATGTTTCTCCCAATCGGCGGGCCTTAGCCGCATAATCGGTGGCTTCCATATCTTCCGGATGATAAACCCCGTAGGCGCGCAAACTTTTCAGCTCTTCCCAATGCAAATACCGGCAAAGCAAGCGAAAATGTATAATCAATCCGTCCATCACCCAAGTATCCGTATCGGCTGCCGTAGCCAACATCAAAGCTTTCTTGGGAGATTCCCGCAGTGGCGCATTGAAGGCGTAAAACCGGTCGATTACCTGTTTTAACTGGGCCGACATGCCGGAATAATAAAGCGGCGTAACCAGTACCACGCAATCAGCCGCCAGCAATACCGGTTTCAACGCGTCCATATCGTCCCGGTATACGCACCTCCCGTCGCCTTCGCGGCGGCAGTGATAACAGGCGATACAAGGATGCACCTCACGGAAAGCCGCATCGAAGCGGGTCACCTCGTGGCCCGCCCCCACGGCTCCTTTGATAAATTCATCCGCCAATAAAGCGGAAGTCCCCTTTTTATGCGGACTTCCCGTTATTACAACTATTTTCATACCTTTTCGTTCGGGAGAAACAGATTCTTTATTTGGCAATCAACAGATAGTAGTTCTTTTTGCCGCGTTGTACCAAGAGATATTTCCCGTCGAGCAACGCCGTAGTATCCAACACAGCGTCGGCTTCGGCCAGCTTTTCCTTGTTGATGCTGACGCCGCCACTCTGTACCAGCTTGCGCATTTCTCCTTTGGAAGCGAATACAGCGGCTTTTTCCGTACACAAATCGATGCCTTTGATGCCTGCGGCAAGTTCGTCCTTCGAGATTTCGAACCGGGGTACTCCGTCGAATACGGCTAAGAGCGTATCTTCATCCAGTTTTTTCAACGCTTCGGAAGTGGAATTTCCGAACAGGATATTCGAGGCTTCCACGGCCGCTTCGTAGTCTTCGGGCGAGTGAACCATCACCGTTACTTCTTTCGCCAACCGTTTTTGTAGCGGGCGCAAATGGGCGGCGGCTTCCTGCTCGGCCATCAGCGCGGCTATTTCCTCCTGATTGAGATCGGTAAAGATCTTGATATATTTGGCAGCGTCTACGTCGCTTACATTCAGCCAGAACTGGTAGAATTTGTAAGGAGAGGTATAGCGACGGTCGAGCCATACGTTACCCGATTCGGTTTTTCCGAACTTGCCGCCGTCGGCTTTCGTAATCAGCGGGCAGGTCAGGGCAAACGCTTCGCCCCCGAGTTTGCGGCGGATCAGTTCGGTACCGGTCGTTATATTTCCCCATTGGTCGGAACCGCCCATTTGCAGACGGCAACCTTCGTGTTCATAGAGGAAAAGGTAATCGTAGCCTTGTAAGAGCTGATAGGAAAATTCGGTAAAAGACATTCCTACGTTCGAATCGGCGCTCAGGCGCTTCTTGACGGAATCTTTCGCCATCATATAATTGACGGTAAGGTGCTTGCCGATGTCGCGGATAAAATTCAGGAAAGAATAATCCTTCATCCAGTCGTAATTGTTCACCAATTTGGCGGCGTTAGGGGCATCGGAATCGAAATCGAGGAACTTGGCCAGTTGCTTTTTAATGCTTTCCTGGTTGTGACGGAGCGTGACTTCGTCGAGCAGGTTGCGTTCGGCCGATTTCATGGAAGGGTCGCCGATCATGCCCGTAGCGCCTCCCACCAGGGCGATCGGACGATGGCCGGCCCGTTGGAAATGTTTCAGCATCATCACACTTACCAGGTGACCGATGTGCAGCGAATCGGCCGTGGGATCGATCCCAACATAAGCCGACGTCATCTCTTTCTGCAACTGTTCTTCCGTACCGGGCATCATATCATGGATCATGCCCCTCCATCTTAATTCTTCTACAAAATTC
>DBFJSK010000242.1:0-9924 GCA_048403675.1 Tannerellaceae bacterium
CGATAGAGCAGGATATTTGCCGACTTTTTTGTTATTGCCGTTCCTTTTTATTTTAGCGCTACCCAACCTATTTCCCTTTTCGGGGCTGATGACAAGGCCAATCTCCGGAATGAAAACAAAATAACGTACCTACCAAACGCACGGTTGATTTCCCTACGCACTTTATTCGTATTCTGTTATGTAGCAGTTCAATTAAAAAAAATATTTATGAAATAGATGTCGTCTTTTCATTTTATTTTCCTATATTTGTATACATCCTTATATCCAATACCTTAATGTATATTTCTTTCTTCGTATTATAAATTTTTTAAAAGCAAATGCCATGAGAAAAAAAACGATTTTAATCAGCATCCTTGTAGGTCTACCCCTTGTGTTTACTCTCCACGCTGGAATGACCGGTCAAACGGAGGAAATCACCCCCCTGCCCCCTGTCGAAACGGATGTAATTATCCCCGGAACTCCTCCGGCCACTCCGATGCCCCTCTCCTTGCATGCAACCGACGTTCCGACCCCCGCTTCTATCTCGGATATGTCTGCCGAAAACGGTGTGCCCGATGCAAATCTGATAGAAGTAACTTTCGGTTTAAACAATATGTTGTATGCTTACCATACCGAAAGAAACGAATGCCATGCCAGCTATAGAGGCAACGGTACGATTTTGGAGTACAGTTGGCAGTCGGCTGACTGGGCAGTCTCTCAATCGGTTACTTCCAACAATTCCATCGTTTACCTGCGCGCTTTACATGCCCCTACCACCAGTATGGCCAATATTGTAATACGTGCCAGAAACAGTGCAGGCTGGAGTCAGGCTATCTTATTGGGAGCACCAGTAAATAATGATAGCAGCATGGCTGCTTCTCCTGTTCAATCGTCAGGTTCCTCCCTGGCTTGCTCAACCCAATAAAAATAAATAGGCAGAGTTCCTAAAGCTACCTCGCCGCTTAATTATAAAATGAGGCGGAATATTTATCATACGATACAGGAACCGGGAACATCTAAGATAAGAACATCCGAAAAAGAGAGGACGATGAAAAACTCGCTCCTCTCTCTCTTTTTAATAAGTGGGCCTATATAGAGAACAAGAAAGAAGCAGTAACTTTTTTAGGCAAACTATCATTTTCCTTCCTTCGGTCGCTCCCTTGGCATACAGGTTGGCCCTACAACAGCGCAGAAATCTGGCCCGGCATACGTTTTCCGATTCAAACCGAACGGAAAAGATCCTCCCCGCAAGCTAAAAATAATCCGGATCGAAGAAGCCCGAGCTTACCTTTGTTCGTTGAATTATTTATACCTTTGTTTCCAAAATAAAGTTGGCAGATGAATATGAAAAGATTTCTTCCCCTCATGTTGGCGAGCTTAGTCTCCCTTTTATACGTATCACTCAGCGGATGCACATCCAGTAAAAAAACCGACCGTTACGTCGTCGTCCTGTCGATGGACGGATTCCGATCGGATTATGACGATAGAGCCCGTACGCCCACACTCGATTCTCTGGCTGCCGTAGGCGTAAAATCAACTTTCCGGCCCAGCTTCCCGAGCGTCACCTTTCCCAACCATTACAGTATGGCAACCGGTCTGCATCCGGATCATCACGGCTTGGTGAACAATTTCTTTTACGATGCCGAACTCGACAGCGTCTACCGAATGGGAAATCTGGATCCCCGCTTTTACGGAGGAGAACCGATCTGGAAAACCGCCGAAAAACAAGGCTTACGCTCCGCTTCCTTTTTCTGGGTAGGCAGCGAAGTACCCGGGATGCAACCCTCCTTGTGGAAAAAGTTCGATAAACGCGTTTCTTTCCTCGACAGGGCCGATTCGGTGATTGCCTGGTTGCAACTGCCCGAAAAAGAACGTCCTCACTTAATTCTATGGTATATAGAAGAGCCTGACGGCATCGGCCATGTATGCACCCCCGATTCCTCGGCCACCCTTTCCAAGGTAGAAGAGTTGGATGCCGTATTGAACCACTTCTTTACCAAAGCCCGCCAATTACCCCAATTCGATCAAATCGATTTTATTGTGCTGTCCGATCACGGCATGGCTACTTTTTATCCGGAAAACTATGTGAACCTAGGCGACTATCTGCCCCGCGACAGCTTCGACCAGGTATTCGACGGCGTCCCGACGCTGCTCTATCCCAAGAAAACCTATGTCGATAGCGCCTACGCCATTTTGCAGAAAGTACCGCACATCACTGTTTGGAAAAAGAACGAGATTCCGGCCAAATATGTATACGGAAGTAATCCGCGGATAGGCGATCTGGTCGTTATGCCGGCCATCGGAACCTATGTACAATTCCGTAGCGAATCCCAGCCACGTTATGCCGCTACCCACGGATACGATAATTTCGCTCCCGAAATGGAAGCCATCTTCTACGCCGCCGGCCCTTCCTTCAAAAAACAGGCGGAAGTACCCGCGATGGCCAATGTCAACCTATACTTATTGATCGCCCGTTTGCTCCACTTGCAACCGGCTCCCAACGACGGAGAAGATAGCGTAATTAATAAGTTATTGATTCACCCGGTCGCCCCCTAACCCCCCGGGGCGCCCGGCAGGGAAAGAGGCCGGGTTCGGTTTTTAACTGTATTTCCCGGCCATTTCCCGCATAAAAGCCAGACTGCCTTTAGCCAGTTCCAGCGCATCGTAGGGAGAAGGACGCCATAGGGAAACCGCTTCGGCCATGCCCGGAACCCGGGAGGTGAAATTCTCCAGCACCAGGCGTCCATCGAACTGTATTTCCTGCAAGCCCCGGAAAAGATCGTCCCAACGTACATTTCCTTGCCCCAGCATTCCCCGGTCGCTTTCCGTCATATGCAGATGGCGCAGGCGTTTTCCGGCCATGACCACCGGTTGGTAAAAACTGTTTTCCTCGATATTCATGTGAAAAGTATCCAAATGCAAACTCAGGTTTGAAGCCCCTACGCGCCCGATAAATTCCAATACTTCGGCTGCCGAAGTACATACATAACTTTCATACCGGTTGATGGGTTCAATGCCCATCGTAATGCCCAGGGTGTCCGCATAAGCGGCTGTCTCGGCCCAAACTTCGCAGAGAATTTCTTCCTCGGCAGTTGTCCGCTGACGGCCCGAAAAAACACCAATAGCCGAATGAAGTACGCCGCCCAGATAATCCGTTTCCAACGCAGCCGTTAGCTCCAACGCCCCTTTGATAAGCCGTACGGCTTCGCGGGGATGGGTGGGGATATGCGCTTCAGGGGGCAGGTTGAAGGAACAAGTAGCCTGGATATGCTCCTGGCGGAGTTGGCTTTTCACTTCAGCGGCATGGAATACGAGGGAAGGAGGCAGCAGGATTTCCACCAGATCGAATCCGGCCGCCGCTGTTTGACGGATAGCATACCGGCCGCTTTCAGGTGTCCATACCGGCGGGATCCAGGAAAGGAGGGAAGCTCCGAATGTAGGGTTCATAAGCGTCTGATTTAAAGGTTCCGGTTACAAAGAAAAGGAATTTTCGGAAGTAAGAAAACGAAGACTGAATTTTACTTTGAAAAGAACTGGGTTCCATGGCAAAAAACAGGGCTTCTTTGCCATGAAACCTCACTCTTATCCGTTAGAAATAAAAATTGGTACCGGGACAGAATATCGTCCGGCTACTGGAACTATCTATTTCGATTTTATTCTCTCTCGCCAGCCATCCGATGGCAGACCATAATTCAGCATCCGATAACAATGATCTTCTTTTCAACGTCTCAAAACTCCACCGCTCACCGTCCGAAAGCAAATTCCAGACGGCGCCTGCATTTAAACCGATTGTTCCTTTTGTCATGATAAATATGTTTTACGTTTGGTATAATGTTTTGCACCCATATAACAATCAGGGGATACAAAAAGATGCATCCGAAACGTGAAATAATTCAAAAAGCAACAAACAGAAACTATCGCCTCCGGCTACTGAGCCTTTGGTAATAAACCATTATCCTAAGAAAAACAAAGCCTATCGGCTGCCGTCAGATAACCTCCAACATATGTTTGCGCACAGGCGCCGGAAATACAGCATCCAGTTCTTCCAGCTCTTTTTTCGTCAATTCAATCGACAAACTCTCGAAATTTTCCCTTACATGCTGCGGGGTGGAAGCTTTCGGTATGGCCAATACACCCGGGCGGCGTAGAACCCAGGCCAGCGCTACCTGCGAAGGGGTAGCTTCCTGCCGCAGGGCGATTTTCCGGAGTACCGGATGGTTCAGCAACCTGCCTTGTTCGATCGGCGAATAAGCAATCAAAGGAAGCTGATGCGCTTCACACCAGGGAAGCAAATCAAATTCCACACCTCGCCGCGTCAGGTTATACAGCACCTCGTCGGCCGCACAAGTTTCTCCGCCCTCCAAGGCGAAAAACTCTTCCATCATATCGACATCCATATTACTGACGCCCCAATGCCGGATTTTACCTTCCTGCTGCAATTCCAACATCCCGTCGATCGTTTCGCGGATCGGATAGGGGCCTGCCCAATGCAAAAGGTAAAGATCCAGGTAGTCGGTACCGAGCCGTTTCAAACTTCCTTCACACGCCACTTTCGTACCTTCGCGGTTGGCATGCTCAGGCAATACCTTACTGATAAGGAAAACTTGCTCCCGGATGCCCCGGATAGCCTGGCCGACAAGTCGTTCCGACCGTCCGTTGCCATACATCTCGGCCGTATCGACAACTTGCATACCCAATTCGATACCCGTATGTAAAGCTTCGATCTCTTCAGCCTCTTTGACTTTCGAGTTGCCCATATTCCAGGTACCCATACCAAGCGTACACAGCCGCATATCTTTCGAGAAAGTGATGACGGAATTTGCCATAGGTCTTTTATCTTTGGTTATGACACCCACCGGCGTACATCGTCTGGTGGCTTTCTTACATAACAGCAAAAAGCGGCCGAGGGTTCACCCCCTGGCCCCCAATATGTATTGAAAAGCAGGCAGAAAGGGCCTTCAGTAAACGCAAATAAAAAGAAACGGTTTATTTTCCCATCCCTTCAAATATCCGTTCGTCGTATACCTGGTGTTCCTCCGGGCTATGGGCCGCATACCACACTTGTGCAAAAAAAGGATTCTTTTTCGCGATGGCATCGTAATTCCACGGCAACGGTAAACATTCCGGACACCAATGACCGCCTGCTAAGACGAGCGCCGGAGAAGCTTTGAACCGATGTCCGGCATAACATTCCCATTCCAAAGGCGCCATCGGGTCGCCCTGCGATAGGCTGGCCGATAAACACCGGCCGCCCCGAAAAGCTGCCGCTTGTTGCATATCGGCCAATTCCCAGGCCGAGGAAGGTTTCTTTTCGTCGTATCCATGCTGGAGGAAAGAAGGCGTATCGGTGGGGCGTTGCAGCGGAAACTGCTCCCATCCCGGAATGGCTTCCCAGGCTTTTCGCGAACCGAAATAAGCGGAAATGCGCGCTTCATTATGGGTTTTCATCCAATGTAAAGTGCCCGTTCCCGGCGTGTTGGCGATATGCTGCATGACCCGTTTAATCAGGAATGCCGGCGTAAGGCCCGCTAATTTGAAATACCAGGGAAGGCGGTCGGCCAATTGCCGGAAATAGGTATCGCAATCCGGGGAATGCCGGAAGTGAAGGTAGTGCTCCAATTCGTCCGCATCAGTATACCAATGACCGTGGAAGTTGCGTAAAGCGAACCAGTTGGGTTCGAATATTTTTTCCGGGGGCGGGCAGGAGATGGCCCGGAGCAATTTACTTTCGAATTCGTAATTGGTCAGCCGGTAGGAGGAACCGCTGCTGATGTTGTAAAAGCGGTTCCAGAATGTTTCGGGTACATCGGCTTCGCATACGTTTGCCAGTAACCGCCCCGAATCTTCTACGGTGGCCCATTCCAGTACGCCCTGGAGGGGTACATGGAAAGTGATGGGATCGGAACCTTTCAACAATAATTCAGGACACAGGATTCCGGTTTGCCGGAGGCTGACCCAGTGCCGCAACCCCGATTCCACGAAGAGCCGTTCGGCTATAGTTTTGGAGAGCGCATAGTGGTCGTATACGCTTATTTGGATCGGATCGCCCGTGCGGCCCCAATGGACGGGGGCGTTTCGGTGGCCTGTTTGGGCCACCGAGCCGATATAGACTACTTTGATGTCGGAGGCGTTCGGTTGGGCTTTGACGGCCCGGATGATATGTTGGGCGGCCGTGGTATTGACATGGAGCGTTTTCTGAGGGAAATAATCCGCCGCGGGAGATACCATGCCGCCTACATGCAGGACATAATCGGCTCCGGTGACGCCGGCCAGCACATCGTTGTAGGAGGTCAGGTCGCCCCAGACGATGCGAAGACCTTTCCGGCCGATATAAGGAGCCAGCTTTTTTTTATTCACCTCGCTGGGACGGGCCAGGAGGGTGAGGTTGAAATGATCGAGCCGCCGGGCGAGTTCTTTCAGGCCTGCGCCGCCCATGGAACCGGTAGCGCCGGTAAGGAATATTGTTTTTTTTGTGTCCATAGCCATTGCGTTTGGGTATCCTCCTGATAAATAGGGGGGTATTTGAATTGTTTTTTAATAGGTCAGGATTTCCAGGCCGCCCTCGGTCATGACGAAGGTATGCTCCCATTGGGCGGAAGGCTTGTGATCCTGGCTGCGTACCGTCCAGCCGTTGACGGGATCGGTATAAACGTGGTAGGTGCCCATATTAATCATAGGTTCGATGGTGAAGACCATCCCGGGAACGAGTAACATGCCGGTTCCTTTTTGTCCGAAATGCACGACTTCGGGCGCTTCGTGGAAAGCTAATCCTACACCGTGGCCGCAAAGTGCGCGCACAACCGAATAGCCGTGTTTTTCGGCGTGTTTCTGAATCGCATGGCCGATGTCGCCTACGAATCCGAAGGGGCGGGCAACCTTGCTGCCGATTTCCAGGCATTCTTTGGTTACTTCTACCAATTTTTGTTTTTCGGCCGGCACTTCTCCGATCATGAACATACGGGAGGCGTCAGAGTAGTAGCCGTCGAGTATGGTGGATACGTCCACGTTGATAATATCTCCTTCTTTCAGTATTTCGTTTTCGTTGGGTATGCCGTGGCAAACCACTTCATTGACGGAGGTGCAGACACTCTTCGGAAATCCTTCGTAATGGAGGGGGGCGGGAATGGCTCCGTGCGCCAAGGTATATTCGTGCACGAGCCGGTCGATGGCGGCAGTGGACATGCCGGCTTTGATTTCGCGGGCTACCAAATCTAATACGCCGGTATTGACGAGGCCGCTCCGACGGATGCCTTCGATTTGTTCGGGGGTTTTGATGAGTTCCCGGTTCGGAACCAGATGGCCCCTGTCTTGAAAATACAGTACGCGCTTATCTAATTCCGTGAGCGGCTCCCCTTTGACGGGGCGCCAACTATTCATTCTTCTTTTGAACATATTGCATGGTTTGTTCTTACAAATATAGGGATCTAACGGGAGATGGGCAAGAGCGGGGGAGGAAAGAATATGTAAGATCCTACCGAAAACCCGAGGATTTTTCGGATAGGATACAAAAAAAGTCCGCCCCCGTATCTGGGAACAGACTTTTTCAAAAGTAGTGCGTCCGGGGTTCGAACCCGAGTTTCCGCCGTGAGAGGGCGGCGTCCTAGACCACTAGACGAATGCACCGTTTTTAAGGGGAAACCGAACAGAAACTATCCTATCATCGATAGGGTGGTTGGGCAAGGGAAAATCCTGGGGGAAAACCAGTCGACTTTTCACACCACCGGCCTCGAAAGACCTTCTCGTAAGGTTTCAACGCTGCAAAAGTAGCGAATATTTTTATTCTGCAACGAATTTAAACCTAAAAAATCGCGTTATCCGGCTTTAAATGCTGTCAGAATGCTATTAAAAGCGGGTGCGGTGCACTAAAAGGCGTTAAAAACCCTTGCGATTTAGCGAGCAATTCGTTGCGCTTCCTGTTTATTTATTCTACCTTTGCCACCTGTAATTGAACAAAATATCATGTATAATTACTAATACCAGTTTTATAAACAACTAATATTATGGCAGAACTTAAAGAAAAACTTTTCTCAGAATTCGCACCCGTTTCCACAGAGGAGTGGATGGCGAAGATCACGGCCGACCTGAAAGGGGTACCGTTTGAGAAAAAGCTTGTCTGGAAGACAGGCGAAGGATTTAACGTAAATCCTTTCTATCGTGCAGAAGACATCGAAGGACTGAAAACAACCCAGTCGCTCCCCGGTGAATTCCCCTACGTTCGCGGAACGAAGAAAGACAACGATTGGAAGGTACGCCAGAACATCGAAGTAACCTGCTTTAAAGGCGCCAACGAAAAAGCGCTCGACCTGCTTCAGAAAGGAGTTACTTCCCTCGGATTCATCATCAAGGGCGATGAAGTCAGCGCCGAAAACATCGCACTTCTGTTGGAAGGCATCTGCCCCGAATGCGTTGAACTGAACTTCAATACCTGCAACTGCAAAGCCGAAAAACTGATCGGCATCCTGGCCGACTATTTCAAAGCCAAAGGCGCCGATGTGTCCAAATGCTTCGGCTCGGTGAACTACGATGCCTTTAAGAAACCCCTCGTCAAAGGGAAAGACAATGGCGACTGGGTAGAAGCTGCCGCCGCCGTGCTCAAGGCAGGCAAAGCGTTGCCCCGCTATAAAGTATTGGCCGTTAACGCCTTCTATTTCAACAACGCCGGCGCTTACATCACTCAGGAACTCGGTTACGCCCTGGCCTGGGGAAACGAACTGCTGGCTAAACTGACCGAAGCCGGATTCGAAGCCGACGAAGTAGCCAAGAAGATCAAATTCAACTTCGGCATCAGCTCCAACTACTTCATGGAAATCGCCAAGTTCCGCGCCGCCCGTTGGTTGTGGGCCGAAATCGTAGCCGCCTACCATCCGGTATGCCACTGCCCGACGGAATGCCCCAACAAAGCCGCCGACGGCATGTGCCGCTGCGCTTGCAAGATGGCCGTTCACGCCCAAACATCCGAATGGAATATGACCATTTACGACGCTCACGTAAACCTGCTCCGTTCGCAAACAGAAACGATGTCGGCCGCCATCGCCGGTGTCGATTCCATCACGGTTCGTCCGTTCGACAAAATATACCAGACACCCGACGACTTCTCCGAACGCATCGCCCGCAACCAGCAATTGCTGCTCAAGGAAGAATGCCATTTCGACAAGGTCGTCGATCCCGCAGCCGGTTCCTACTATGTGGAGGTACTCACCAACTCGTTGGCCGAAGTGGCCTGGAATCTCTTCCTGGAAGTAGAAGAAAAAGGCGGATTCACCGCAGCCGTTAAAGCCGGCGACATTCAAAACGCCGTCAACGCTTCCAACGCCGCCCGCAAGAAAAACGTCGCTACCCGTCGTGAAATCCTGCTCGGCTCCAACCAGTTCCCCAACTTCAACGAAACAGCCGCCCAAAAGATCAACGAAACCGCATCCTGCTGTTGCGGTGCAGGCCACGCCTGCGGCGAAGCCACCCTTCCGGCCCTCGACTTCTCGCGCGGCGCTTCCCAGTTCGAAGACCTGCGTCTGGCCACCGAAAAGAGCGGTAAGACCCCGAAAGTGTTTATGCTGACCATCGGCAACCTGGCCATGCGTCTGGCCCGTTCGCAATTCTCAAGCAACTTCTTCGCTTGCGCCGGGTACAAGGTTATTGACAACTTAGGCTTCGATACGGTAGAAGCCGGCATCGAAGCTGGCGTAAAAGCCGGTGCCGAAATCATCGTGCTCTGCTCCAGCGACGACGAATACGCCGAATACGCTCCCGCCGCCTACAAAGCGCTGGCCGGACGCGCCGAATTTGTAGTAGCCGGTGCCCCCGCCTGCATGGACGATTTGAAAGCCCAGGGTATCGATCAATTTATTAATGTAAAGAGCAACGTGCTCGAAACATTGAAAGCATTCAACGCTAAATTAGGAATCGCTTAAGTTCAAACCATTATGAGACCGAATTTTAAAAATATAG
>DBFJSK010000243.1:0-6168 GCA_048403675.1 Tannerellaceae bacterium
AGACAAATATTTCGGAACTAAATAAATTCAGTTTGATCGTATCCAGGAAATCGAGCGCATTCGGATCGGGGCTTTCCAGAATTTCGGTAATCGTTTGCAACCATTTATCCAATTCGGTATCTTCCTCTACACTATGCTCCTTGTATTTCCAGTGTGCGGCAAAGCCTTTTTCGGCGATCTCGTCCATCCGGCGGCTGCGTATCTGGATTTCCACCCATTGCCCGTCAGGCCCCATCACCGTCAGGTGAAGCGCCTGGTAACCGTTCGCCTTCGGGCGGCTCACCCAGTCGCGAATCCGATCGGGCCGGATACGGTAAATATCGGTAATCGCGGAATAAATATCCCAGCACATGTTCTTTTCATCCACACCGGGCAACGGATCGAAGATAATGCGCACGGCATATAAATCGTATATATCTTCAAACGAGACTTTTTTGCTCTCCATCTTATTCCAGATGGAATAGGCCGATTTCACCCGCGCGCGCATCTCGTAATTCAGACCCATCGCCTGCAACTTTTCGTTTACCGGCGCGGCAAAATGCTCGAACAATTTATTGCGCGTCGCCTCGGACGCCTTCAGTTTCTCGTTGATAAACTCATATTCCTGGGGATGTTCATATTTGAAGCTCAGATCTTCCAATTCGGTCTTGATCGAAAAAAGGCCCAGCCGGTGAGCCAGGGGCGCATACAGATAAAGTGTTTCACCCGCAATTTTAAATTGTTTGGCCGGCAACATCGAGCCTAACGTACGCATATTATGCAAGCGGTCGGCAATTTTAATCAGGATCACCCGGATATCGTCGCTCATGGTGAGCAACAATTTGCGGAAATTCTCGGCCTGCGCCGATGCCTGCTCGCCGAAGATGCCGCCTGCGATTTTCGTCAGGCCATCCACAATTTGGGCGATCTTATCGCCGAACATGCCCCGGATATCTTCTACCGTATATTCCGTATCTTCCACCACATCGTGCAGAAGCGCCGAACAGATCGACGTGGAGCCTAGCCCCATTTCCCGGCACACGATACGGGCTACAGCCAGGGGGTGCATGATATAAGGTTCTCCCGAACGCCGTTTGACGCCGGCATGCGCTTGATTAGCAAAATTAAACGCTTTGGTAATCCGTTCCACCTTCCGGCGGTGATTAGATTTCAGATAATCGTTCAACAGGTCGTTGAAACCGTTCTGTATCATTTGTTCGTCGGCCGAAAGAGCGGCCACAGGTTCGGGCAAAGCGCCGGCCTCGGACGCTTCGGGTAGCTTATTGGTTGTGTCTTTTGTATCGCTCATGGTGTCTGGTCTCCCTGTTTTTTTTAAATATCTGTAGCCACAAATATACAAATATTCAACAGAAAGCCCCACGGATAGGCTAAAATAGTTGCTTAGCCTACCGGAATTTTCAGCACCTGGCCCGGACGAATATCCGTACCCGACAAGCCGTTTGTTTTTTGGAGCACAGCCGCAGTGACGCCAGGGTATTTTTTCGAAATGGAATACAGCGAATCGCCCGATTTCACCCGGTACGAAACAAATTCTTTCCCCCCGGCGCCTGACGAACGGGAAGGAGCAGACGCCCCCTTAGCAGACGAGCGGGAAGCGGAAGACGCAGAAGCCGTAGCCGACGCACCTTTCCCCTTGGCATTCGAAGTCGTAGCCGACGCCTTCGTGGAAGAAGCAAAAGACACGCCCCCGTTATCAATATACAATTTCAACCGTTTACCGCGGGCTACCCGGTTGGAACGCAACCCGTTCCATTTCCGCACGTCGCTTGCCGTCACCCCATAGCGATTGGCAATGGTATACACATTCTCTCCGCTTTTCACAGTATGCGTAATCCGCTCCTTCGTACCCCTGTCCGGCCCGTTGTTTCTTGCTGCCGCATCGAGCGGAATACAATTCGCCAGTAATTCTTCGGCGCGGTGCGTAAAAACCGTATCTTCCTTATCGACAAAGGTATACGTTTCGGCCGCAGGCAGTTTCAAAACCGAAGGCGCCGTATTTCCCGGAATAATATCCCGCTTATACTGCGGATTGAGCGCCCTGAGTTGCTCCAGATCGAGCTGAAGCACATCGGCCACCTGCTGCAAATGCAACATATTCGTTACCATCACCGTATCCGTAGCCAAAGGCAGACTGGTCTGCATCGGACACAGATTATGCTCGCAAGAATAATTCATGATATAATTGGCCGCGATAAAAAGAGGCACATAGGAACGCGTTTCCTTAGGTAAAAAGGGAAATATATCCCAGAAATCGGTTTTACCACCCGAACGCCGGATGGCTTTGTTCACGTTGCCCGGCCCGCAATTGTAGGAAGCCAGTACCAGGTTCCAATCGCCGTAAATAGCATACATATCTTCAAAATACTTGCACGCCGCCTCGGTTGCTTTCAGCGGATCGCGCCGTTCGTCGACCAGGCTGTTGATTTCCAAACCGTAACTTTTCCCGGTGGGCAACATAAACTGCCATAAGCCGCAAGCGCCCACCCGCGAAAGCGCCACCGGATTGAGCGCGCTCTCCACCACGGCCAGGTATTTCAATTCGATCGGCAGATTATGTTTATCGAGCACCTGTTCGATAATAGGAAAATAAAAATCGGCCATGCCCAGCATATACCGCACCAGATCGCGGTGCCGGTCGGCATACAAATCGATACAATCGCGTACGATCGGATTATAAGGCATCGGAATCACCCGCGGCAAACGTTGCAGCCGGTCGATATAAACGGAATCGGGGAAATACACGTTCTCTGCATCGTCGTGGCAAAACTCGTCGCGTTTGGAAAAATACTGTACGTGCCAGGTGCGGAGCAAACTGTCCACATCGGCATCGAGACTTTCGGGAATTAAGCCCACTTCCGCTTCGATCGAATCGGTGGAAAGGCTATCGGCACTCTCAATAGCAGGGGTGCCCGTCTCCGCTACCGAAGCATGGCCGGTAGCGTGAATGCGCGTATTTCCGGCCGGGGCCGCTTCGCCGCGGACGACGGCTTCTCCCCCTTCAGGTAAAAAATCATAGCCGGAGATTCTTTCCCCGGCAGCGGCGGCAAAAGCCAGCAAACAAGAACCCATCCAGGTCAGCAGATATTTTTTCATGCGTGCAATTAATGCTTAGTTATCAGAATTTGATACTGCAATTCAGTCCGTATGTACTCGAACTGTAACTCGTTTTAGGGGTCACCACCGGCTCTAACCGCATGGATAGATCCGGGGTAATATCGAAATCGAACAATTGGGCATCGACATACGCATCCACAATCGACAGCGCATAGACGCCCACCGTAATAATAATACTCAAATCGCGGTAACGACGGTAATAATCCTTCCGCCGTTTCAACTGATCGGCGAAATTGGTATCGTTGAACACCGTTTCCGGGTCGCGGTTCGTCACATCCTGCCAACTCTGGTGCCAGTTCTCGGCAGGCACTTCATTCGTGGTATCGAATATAAAATCCTTATACGCTTCCGAATAATCCTGGTAACTCTTGTTATTCCAGGTTATCGCATACATACATCCCATAAACGCTCCGTATACGATGGGCAGTTTCCAGTATTTCCGATTATAAATCTGTCCCATACCGGGTATGAGGGCCAATAAGACCGCCTTCGTCGGATTCGGCTTGAAAGCGGAAGGCACTTTTACCGGAGGCACGCCGATCGAATCGCCGGCCGCCAACACAGCTTGCACGGTCGAATCGGGACGGCTCACTGCAACGGCCGTATCGGCCGCCGCCAACCCTTCGGATGGTGCAGGTACAACCGCAGGTACGGTATCCGGTACTGCCGCAGGCGTTTCCGTTTCCGAAGCCGGAGCTTCCGTCTGTCGCAAAGTGGTATCCGGACGAGCTGTCCGAACCGTATCGGGCGTAAATCGCCACGCTCCCTGTGCATGCACAGATCCGGACAAACATCCCAACAGGCTCAGCAAGACGATAAACAGGTTCCTCATTTTAATTTATCCAGTAAACCGATCAATTTTTCCAATTCTTCTTCCGAAGCGAAAGGTATGGTTATTTTCCCTTTTCCTTTGTCGTTGCAAGCCAACTGCACTTTCGTCTGGAAAAAAGCCGAGAGATGCTCCTTCAGCATGTTATATTCTTCGGGAAGCGAGGCCTTTTTCGGTTTCGCCTCCGTGGGGGCGCCGGCCGGGATATTTCCCTGGGCCGCTTCGCGTACCAGCTCTTCTACGTTCCTCACCGAGAGCCCCTGGGCCAGGATTTGTTCATACAGCGCCAGTTGCACTTCCGGATCTTCCACCGAAATCAACGCGCGCGCATGCCCCATATCTATTTTTTTATCTTTCAGCCCCATCTGAATTTCGGCCGGCAATTTCAAGAGCCGGAGGTAATTGGCGATGGTAGCCCGCTTCTTCCCGACCCTTTCGCTCAGTTTTTCCTGCGTAAGGCCGTAATTATCGAGCAGTTTCTGGTAAGCCAGCGCAATTTCGATGGAATTCAGATCTTCCCGCTGGATATTTTCGATCAGGGCCATTTCCACCACACGCTCGTCGGCGGCGGTCTTGATATAAGCCGGAATCCGGTCCAGCCCGGCCATGAGGGAAGCCCGATACCGGCGTTCGCCGGAAATAATCATGTATTTATCGGAACCTATTTCTTTCAGGGTGATCGGCTGAATCAGCCCCAGCGAACGGATGGAGGTAGCCAGCTCCTCCAGCGTTTCTTCTTCAAAGATAGAACGGGGTTGATCCGGATTCGGCTGAATTTTACTCAATTCGATTTCGCTGATCGACGACGAACCGCCCGTTTTGAGGTCGTCCATCGTAATCAGGGCATCCAAGCCGCGGCCAAGCGCCGATCTTTTCAATGCTGCCATAGTTTATTCATCACCGACAACCGGGCGTTTACATTGCCTGAGGGAATGAAACCTGTAAAGGGCTTCTTTCCGGTAGGAGGCCGGTCGTCTCTATTTCTTTTTATTATTTGTTTTTCTCAATTAATTCCCGGGCCAACTGCATGTGGTTGATCGAACCTTTCGATTCGGCATCATACAACAGCACCGGTTTGCCGTAGCTCGAAGCCTCGCTCAGCTTCACGTTCCGCTGAATGACGGTGGTAAACACCAAATCGCGGAAAGGACGTTTCACCTCTTCGTAAATCTGGTTGGCCAGCCTCAGGCGCGAATCGTACATCGTCAGCAGAAATCCTTCGATTTCGAGGGCCGGATTCAATTTCGATTTGATAATCTTTATCGTATTGAGCAACTTACTGATTCCTTCCAACGCGAAATATTCGCATTGCACGGGAATAATCACCGAATCAGCGGCCGTCAGCGCATTCACCGTAATCAAGCCCAACGAAGGAGAACAGTCGATTAAAATAAAATCGTATTTTTCCTTCATCGGCGTAAGGATCTGTTTGAGGATCCGTTCGCGATCCTCCAGATTCAACATCTCGATCTCGGCGCCTACCAGATCGATATGCGAAGGGATAATATCGAGCCCCTCCACTTCGGTTGCCGTAACGGCTCCGGCGGCATCGTCGCCGTTGACCAGGCATTCATAAATAGAAAGTTCCACATTCCGGATGTCCACACCCAATCCGGAAGACGCATTCGCCTGCGGATCGGCATCCACTACCAGCACTTTTTTTTCGAGTGCGGCCAGGGATGCAGCCAGATTAATCGTGGTTGTCGTTTTACCGACTCCCCCTTTCTGATTTGCTAAAGCGATAATCTTACCCATATTGTTAACTATTAATTCGGGGCAAAACTAAGCATTAAAAACCGAACCGGGCCTGGTTCGCCCAAAACAATGCCCGTTTTGTTGATAAATCGCCCTAACTGTTGATAACTCGCAAATATAAACAGAATAATCCGAATAAGGCGTTACGGCTGAGGGATATGGACATTTTTTTTGGAAATGATAACGAAGTTTTACGAAGTACAACCTTCTGCTGCGTAAAAGCTGCATGAAAGCCGCACGAACCGCATTCCAAGGTATTTTTTCGAGAAAAGACAGCGGCGTGTTTATTCGTCCGGACAGGAAAAAAAGCGCGAAGAGCTGCCCGCTAAAATTCCTCTCGCATTCCGCCTCGTTTTTTCCTTCCCCCGGAAGGCTATACTTATTGTATTTCCTGTTCTCCGTGAAAAATACATGCCGATGAAATCCGAATCGGATGCCAGTGGAATTCGGATTGCATAAGCATCCGATTC
>DBFJSK010000244.1:0-5673 GCA_048403675.1 Tannerellaceae bacterium
ATTAATATAGTAGACTATCACTTTTCTTTCGTTTATCTGTTTTTGACTTAGTTTTCGAAGAACTATTTGAGCGTTTTCAGCACGTTTTACCTCTGTGAACTGTCTAGAAGGCCTATTACAGAATCCTTTTTAGGAGATCTGATCATAAAAGATAGAATTGACAAAATGTTTTTTATTTCTAGTTATTGAACAAGTTTTAACAAAGTTCAAGTGATATTTTATAAAGTTTACCATTGGAAAGATATTAAAATAACAAAATTTTACACCGGAGTGGACATGATGAAAAAGTTCTTTGTAATAAAAAAGAAATAAAACAGATTCATTTTGTTGTAAAAAACTCATAAAGCTTTGTTTAATCATAAAATATATTCCCTATATTTGCCGTATTGAAAATGATAATATTTGTATAGTATATGTAAAAAAAAATTTGAAAGAAAATTTGAATTTATATTTTTATACAACATTGTAAAAAAGTCTTCAGATATCCGCCTTAGTTCTTCGAAAACTAAGTTCATCCCTAATTCGAGGAAAATCTTTCGATAAATTTAGGGTACCGGTAAGTATCGATTTGCTTAGGAATCGCTACATTTGGCTTATTAATTCCCTTAAAAACTAATAGCATGAAACATTTTCTTTGGACTTTGGCTACCCTTAGTTTTCTTGCCGGTATTTCCCCCACCCTAGCCGCCGATAAAAATGGGTGGAAGCCCCTTTTCGGCGCCCAGCTTTCGGATGCCGATTACAATCCGGACGTATGGAGTGAACAGGAGGGCGTTCTGGCGGCCGTAAAAGACGAATCCATCTGGACACGGACAGCGTATGAAAATTTCGAACTCGATCTGGATTTTAAAACAGACAACGGAACCAACAGCGGTGTGGTGGTGTATTGTACCGACACAAAAGATTGGATTCCCAATTCGGTAGAAATCCAGATAGCCGATGATTATTACCCGGCATGGGAAAACGGAAAATCATTTGAAAAATGCGGAGCGATTTACGGGCACTTGGGGCCTCGCGAAGAAAAGGTGGTAAAAAAGCCCGGCGAATGGAATCATATGCGTATCCGTTGCGACGGACAGCATATCCTGGTCATCTTGAACGGAAAGAAAATAACCGAAATGGATATGAGCCGCTGGACTTCGGGAAGCGTCAACCCCGACGGCAGCGAAATACCCAGTTGGCTGCCCAAACCTTTTGCCGAATTACCTACCAAAGGCTACATCGGTTTGCAGGGGAAGCACGGAAACGCCTTAATTTGGTTTCGTAACGTAAAAATTCGGAGTTTGAGATAAAAAAGCAGAACCTTGCCGGACATCCCTTTTCCGACAACAACCATGAAGTGCATCCAAAAGGTGATTGATTCAACTTTCGGGATGCACCTCATCCGTTACTTTCTTATCTTAATTTAGAACACGCGCGTTCCGCTTTCTTTATGTATTTCGGAAGCCTGGGTTATAATCACCTCTTTGACCCCGGCATCAATAGCCTGATATGCATTTTCCAATTTCGGAATCATTCCTCCCTGAATCACCCCTTCTTCTACCAAACGTTGAAAAGTGAGCCAGTCGATTTCCGAAATCACGCTTTCATCATCGTTTTCATCCCGAAGTACTCCTTTCTTTTCGAAACAAAACATCAAGGTAACGTCGAAATGGCGAGCCAGGGCTTTAGCAGCCTCACCCGCTATGGTATCGGCGTTGGTATTGAGCAAGTGTCCTTCTTTATCGTGAGTGAGCGGCGCCAATACAGGTACAATCCCCTGGCGGATAAGGGAAGCCAGTAAATCGGCATTCACCTCTTTTACATCCCCTACAAAACCGTAATCCACTTCCGCTACCGGGCGTTTATCGGAACGCATCAAATTCATATCAGCTCCTGTCAAGCCCAAAGCGTTTACCCCTAAGGCTTGCAAGCCGGCCACTATATTTTTATTGACCAGACCACCATACACCATGGTGACAACTTTCAGGGTTTCAGCGTCGGTAATACGTCGTCCATTCACCATCTTGCTCTCAATGCCGAGTTGAGCCGCCACACGCGTAGCGGAACGCCCCCCCCCATGCACAAGCACTTTAAAACCTTCTATCTGAGAAAAATCGTGCAACAAAGCATGCAGTGTCTCTTCTTCTTCGACAATCTTCCCCCCAACCTTTACCAGCGTAAGTTTTTCCATTCCGAATTATTTTTTTTAAAAATTACGGCCCAAAGTTAGTGAAAAAAGAAATATTTTTCTACTTTTGCATCGTCAAACGCGGTAGTAGCTCAGTTGGTAGAGCATTAGCTTCCCAAGCTAAGGGTCGTGGGTTCGAGTCCCATTTACCGCTCAATTAAGAATCAGGCAGTTACAGCTAAAGTGACTGCTTTTTTATTCTCTTAATCTTTTTCTTTTTGTTATTTTGAAACGTTTTTCACCTTTACTGACGCAAATCCACCACAAAATTCGACTTGATTTTTTTTGACCGGGCAAGAGAAAAATCATATTAGCAACCCACACTATCCTATAAGACGATACACAGCCAAACAAATTATATCCCCCCGCAATAAAAGAGATATAGCACAATCTTTCCAAGAATACAATAGGAAGCAAAGCGACTGATGATCGGGAGTCTAGTGGATAAAATAATCGTTTTTCAAAATACCGTAAAAATGATATGCAATAGATAAAATCCAAGTATGACTCAAAAGGGAGATGTTGAAAAAGAGAAATGAAATCGTCACAAATTGTGACGATTCGAAAAAAGAAACCGCCTCTTTCACAGAGACGGTTTCCCACCATCAATTCATCTTGAAAAAACAAGGAAACAAATCACTTGATTCCTGTTCACACAACTTATATAACGAGACGCATTCATTACTGAGCCGAATAACCGGCATTCTGAGTTAACACGGGGTTACGTTGGATTTCATCCACAGAAAGCGGCCACAACAAATCCGATTCTTTAAACGTAGCCCCCGACGCATTTTGCGCACCAACCAACGGGACATACGTCACCTGCCCCGGCGTCGTAGCGGAGATATTGGGGAACATACCCGTACGGACACACAGATCCCATAATTTAAATTCCAACGGCAGTTCGCGCAAACGTTCCGTCCAGCAGGCCTGGATAAAAGCATCCTTCCCTAACTGCTGCAAATCCGTTGCAATCGCATCCGCCGATTTACCATCTATATTCGCACGCGCCTGCACCTGAGCCAGATAGCCGGCAGCCTCCGCTGTTACGCCACTCGATTGGGCAATCGCTTCGGCTGCATCCAACAACGCTTCCGCATACCGGTAAATATTCCAGTCCTTCGTACCCCGACCCGTCGATAACATCGCTTCTTCATCGTACCAATACCAGCAACAAGCCAGATTACCGGCAGAAACCCATTCCTGGCCCGTATCCGGATTGGTATATTTCCAATGGAAAAACTGGTTCGGTTGGATACGCAAATCATTCTTTTCATACACATTCAGGAAGCGGTCGATCGGCCCGTGCACCCGTTGCGTAATCGCATAAGTACCGAACAAATTAGACGCCGAAGCTCCCCCGTCGAAAGCATACGTACTCAGCCAACCGCTGTTGCTGATTTCGTTATTAAATTCATACGCATAGATCGATTCGTCCAGATCATCCGTCGAACGCAATTTATTATAGGCGCTGCCCGCCTCCAGATCATCATTCGTAGCCAAGCGATGGGGAGAATCGAGCACCACCTTCGCCGTTTCGGCCGCCTCTGCATACTTATGCTGAAACATATACGCATCGGTCAATACCATAGCAGCCGCATATTTCGTGACCCGATGGCCATTTGCTGCAAAAGTAGCCGCCGGCAACAAATTCATCGCATCCTTCAGATCACTTTCGATCTGCGCATAGATCGTAGCCGTTTCGGTGCGAGGCAACTCCATATTTTCAGCCGCCTCATAAGGCTCCGTATAGAAAGGCACGGCGCCGAACGTCTTTACCAAATAGAAATAATTGAAGGCACGGAAAAATTTAGCTTCGCCCACCAGCCGATTGGCCACCGCTTCTTCCATCTGTATACCGGGAATATACTTGATCGCCCCGTTGGCGACATTAATACCCTGAAAGCACTTATCCCACACCCCGTCCATTTTCGAGGCCAATTGCATGGTGTACTGCTGGCGGGTAAGCTCGCGGGAATACTTGCAAATAATCTCCTGCCCTTCATAACTATTGGTAAAATAACCCGTCAGGTTCTCGGCTACAGCGGCGAACGAAGCGATATACGCACTTCCGAAATCCGTATAGCAATTCATCGCTCCATTCCGATACAGCCGGTTCACATTCCCCTCCGCCTGCGCCTGTGTCTGGTAATAAGCCACATTCGTCAACGTAGACTTAGGCTCTTCATCCAAAAAATCGCTACATGCTGCAAAGCTCATTAATCCGGCACAAGCCATCGCTATTGTTACTATCTTTTTCATATTTCAACTGTCTAAATTAGATTAATTAAAAGGTTACATTAACGCCAAATGTGAATGTTCTCGCTCTCGGATAAGAGAAGAAGGTCATGTTCTGACCGAATTTGCCGCTCGTCTCCGAAGTAGATTCCGGATCGTAACCGTGGAAATCTTTCGATACGATCTGGAACAAGTTATTACCGCTCAGATACAAACGCAACCCCGACAAGCCGATCTTCTTAATCACGCTCGAATCGAAAGTATATCCCAGTTGCATCATGTTCATACGCAAGTACGAACCGTCGGCCACCCATTGAGAGTCGGTAGCCGAATCCTGTCCGGCATGGCCGTCGGAAGCGATATAAAGCATTTGTTCCATCGTGTTCGGATTCGATCCGTTATAAGCATCATACAGCACGTTTTTCAATCCGTTCGTAAATCCGAAACGGTCGTAGGTAGAATGGCAGAAACGTTGCAAGGTTTCCACACCCCATACAAATTGCATGTCGATCGTCAAATCGAAATTTTTATACGAGAAGTTATTCACCCAGCTCCCTGTCCAGTCGGGCAAACCTTTTCCGATAATCTGCCGTTCGTCCGAACGTTTGGCACGTCCCACCTGCGTTTTTTCACATTTTCCGGCTTCATAATCTTCCTTGGTGTAGACGCCTTCGCGCACCAGGCCATAGAAACTGCCCATGCTTTCGCCCACGCGCAAAATGCTGCCGCCGCTCACCCAGTCGTACATATACACATCGGCATCCGTATCGCCCAGTTGAAGAATCTCATTCTTGTTGAAGTTCAGATTAACCGTAGAATTCCACGTAAATTCGCCCTGTACCGGCGTACCGTTCACCATAATATCCAACCCCTGGTTGCGTACCGCGCCGATATTTTTGAAAATAGTCGTGAAACCGGTGGAATGAGGAACCGGACAATCCAACAACAAATCGGTCGTTTTCTTATTATAGTAGGCCACGTCGAAATTCAAACGGCTCTGGAATAAGCCCAGGTTGATACCAATGTCGAACTGGCCGGTCTTTTCCCATTTCAAATCCGGATTAGGCATCGAATTGATATACGAATACGGAGCGCGTACGCCGTTAATCAAATAAGTACCTGCCCCCACTTTACCTAACGACTTGTAAGGATCGATTTCAGAGTTACCCGTCAACCCATAGCTGGTATGCAATTTCAAATTGCTGATTACATTATTATCCTTCAGAAAATCTTCCTGCGAGATATTCCATGCCAGACCGGCAGAA
>DBFJSK010000245.1:0-3576 GCA_048403675.1 Tannerellaceae bacterium
AAAAAAGATGAGATGTTAGTATAAATGCAAAATTGGATTTATTAATAAATAGCCAAAAAGCGTTTTTCGGGTTTGAGTGATAGTCTTCATATAAATGCTATTGTTAATGGGAAATTTGACAATTGTTTTTGCAAAGATAATAAAATTAATTAGGTGCGCTATTTTTTTATTTTAAATATGTCTTTAGTTTTGTTTTTTTAACTTTATATGCGCCAGATAGCCCCGCATTCAAGGCCGGCAGTGTCCGGGAGACGCGAAGAATGAACCTTTTACGATATTGTTTTATTTAAAAAGAATATGTAAATTTGAGCGGTTTTAGAGCGAATAACCTTGTTTATGTTTTGTAATCTGCTAACAATCAGATAAATCGAATATATGTCAGACAGTATTGTAATTATTCCTACATACAACGAAAAAGAAAATGTAGAAAATATCATCCGGGCCGTATTCTCGCTTGAGAAGGAGTTTCATATCCTGATTATCGATGACGGTTCGCCCGATGGAACTGCCGATATTGTGAAACGCATGCAATTGGAATTTCCCCAGCGCCTTTTCCTGGTTGAACGGCAGGGCAAGCAAGGGCTGGGTACGGCCTATATCTGCGGGTTTAAATGGGCCATTGCCCACCAATATGATTTCATATTCGAAATGGATGCCGATTTCAGCCACAACCCCGACGATCTGCCCCGGCTTTACGCTGCATGCACCCAACAAGCGGCCGATGTAGCGATCGGTTCGCGCTATTGCAACGGCGTGAATGTGGTGAACTGGCCGCTGGGACGGGTGTTGATGTCGTATTACGCATCCGTCTATGTCCGGATCGTAACCGGGATGCAGGTGCAGGATACCACAGCCGGTTTCAAATGCTACCGCCGGAAGGTGTTGGAAACAATCGATCTCGACCGCATCCATTTCAAAGGATACGCCTTCCAGATCGAAATGAAATTTACTGCGCATAAATGCGGATTCAAAATCGTGGAAGTGCCTATTATCTTTATTAACCGCGTATTAGGCGTTTCGAAAATGAACTCTTCTATTTTCGGTGAAGCGCTTTTCGGCGTACTCCAGCTCAAATGGTGGAGCTTTTTCAGAAAATATCCGAAAAGCGCCTGATCCATGTCTGCTGAAAGCGGAAGGCTGCGCCCCGGGCGGGGGGGGAATGCGCAACCGTCTTTATTCGAAGATCTGGAAAAACAAGGCAGCTCTATACAGTAATTAAGAAATATGCTGAAAATGAATAAAATATGGATAAAAAACGCCCGGATCATCAATGAAGGCCGTATATTTCAGGGTTCGGTGCTGGTGGAAGGAGATAAAATAGCCGCCGTCTGCGAAGGCGATCTGCCGGCAGGGGAACTGACGGCAAACGCGGAACTAATCGATGCCACGGGTAAATGGCTATTGCCCGGCGTTATCGACGATCAGGTACATTTCCGCGATCCCGGCCTTACCCATAAAGGAGATATACAAACCGAAAGTCGCGCCGCGGTAGCCGGAGGCGTCACCACCTTCATGGATATGCCCAACACCAAGCCGCAGACTACGACGATCAACGACTTGGAAGCTAAATTCCGCCGTGCCGCCGAAGTTTCTGCGGCCAACTACTCTTTTTTCTTCGGAGGAACCAACGATAATCTGTCGGAAATCCGTCGCCTCGATCCCCAGCGGATACCGGGGCTGAAACTTTTTCTCGGGTCGTCTACCGGAAATATGCTGGTCGATAACAAAGAGACGCTGGAAAAAATATTCGGCGAAGCCAACATGCTGATCGCCATCCATGCGGAAGAAGAGGAGGTGATTCGCCAGAATATCGCTTATTATACCGGAAAATACGGAGACGATCTGGATATTTCTTTTCATAGTAAAATACGCAGCGAGGAAGCTTGCTACGTATCGTCGGCTAAAGCTGTGGAGCTGGCCCGGCGGATGAATGCCCGCTTGCATATCCTGCATTTATCAACGGCCCGCGAATTGACCTTATTGGATCACACGATTCCCCTGTCCCAGAAACGGATCACGGGTGAGGTGTGCGTACATCATCTCTGGTTTCACGACGGCGATTATGCGCAGTTCGGCAATCGCATCAAATGGAATCCGGCTATCAAGACGCTGGCCGACCGCACAGCGCTCCGCGAGGCTGTGAATAACAATACGATCGATATTATAGCCACCGATCACGCTCCCCATCTTCCGGCCGAAAAGCAGGGAAGCTGTTTGAAAGCCGCTTCGGGCGGTCCGCTCATCCAGCATTCCCTTACTGTAATGCTGGAATTGGCGAAAGAGGGTCGGTTTACGTACGAAAAGGTAGTGGAAAAGATGGCCCATATGCCTGCCGAACTTTTCGGTATCGACCGTCGCGGGTATATCCGGCCCGGTTATTATGCCGACCTGGTGTTGGTCGATCCGGCGGAAACCTGGACTGTTTCGAAAGAAAATATTTTGTATAAATGCGGGTGGTCGCCGTTCGAAGGATATACCTTCCATCATTGGGTGTGGAAAACGTTTGTAAACGGGCGCCAGGTGTATAGCGACGGGCAGATCAACGATTCCGTACGGGGAATGGAGGTGAGGTATACTGGTAAGCCTTGAGTCTTTCCTCTTCCTTTGTTTCTCACAGGGTACGAAAGATCCAAGGAATTGAATAAAATAAACCCTTCCCCTGCTAAATTTCTCCTCCTGACCGGTTCGAAAACTAGTTGTATCTTTGTCGGAAAAACAATCTAGGCGCAGTTGTTCTCCGACAAAGGTACAAATACAACCAACCGGTGACAGAGGTTTTGAACTGCACCCCAAAGAAACCCTCTCCATTGAAACACCGTGTAGAAAGAATTTCTGCACTAGGTTCCTGTAGGCAAGTGGTTGGAAAAAGAGTTTCACAAATTAAGTCAGGCGGTACCGCCAACCGTACGAGAACCAAGGAAGGGTAAAGAATTTAATTTATAGCTGAAAAGTGATTTTCTATAGCTTTCCAATTAAATAAGAACTGTAAGTTTGCCAAGCAAGGTCAAGAGATGAAAAAGGAAATAAATGTTTTTATGTCTTATATCGATATTTTATTTCACCATAAATTGATAATTTTATCCTGCCTTATTTGGTTGTATAATAGTTTGGTCGTACAAGCCAAACATTACTTTAGATCTATATACGAACGCAATCTATTTTGTGTGAAAGATAAAAACAATTATATATTTAAAGCAGAAAAGGGTAGGAGAGAAGCGAAACGGGAGTAAAATGAAAACTAATAGATTATGGAAAGAATCCGCTATACCCTTATAATACAAAAAAAAGTTCCAGGGAATGTTGGGAATTTTACAAGAGGGAGATATCAAAAGGCTACACATGAAAATCAAACAATCCAAAAATCTATAGCTTTACAAATCTGTATGCTATGTATGTTTTAATTGAGAATTACATAGCGTATGGATTTGATTCGAATGTATCTATTCTATTTTCAAAAAGTCGGAACTATTAGTGTGTTCTTTGATGCATTAAATGAAATTATATTACAGAGCAAGACGGAGTTTAATTATGAAGAATAAACAATGTGAAATTTTACTATAGATATGTAAATTATTA
>DBFJSK010000246.1:0-6462 GCA_048403675.1 Tannerellaceae bacterium
CTCTTTTGTACGCTGGTCGCTCTGGAGGCTTGCGGATTTGTGGCTGCCGGGGAAGGCAACGGGAGAAAGGAGAAAAAGGGAAAGTTACCCGGAGGGAAAGGGGGCTTAATCCCCCCTGCTTATTGTATTATTTTCTCTTTCTAAAAAAAGCATCGGCATCCGTTTTCCATTTCATAAGCATGCAATCCGAATTTCATAAGCATGCAATTTCCATTTTATGCTTATGCAATCTTTTTTTCTTGCCTGTTTATTTTTCATCCTTTACAACATGCTGATTAATAGAAAATTACAAACACATCAATATTTCCTTCTCCCACGCTTGAGTTCGTGTATTTTTTTTAATTATTTCGGAGTCTTTTCATAGGCTTTCTTACGGCCTTTTTTAGGCCCGGCTTGCCCCGATCAGTTGCCGCAGCCGACGGGCTTCGGAGAGTTGTTTGCGCGCTTCGGCTTCCTCTCCCCTGGCCGCATAGAGTTTTCCTTTAGCTTCCTGTACCGTTGCCGTTCGCGACAAACTGCCGGCCGCGCGGGCCAGTTCCAATGCTTGGCTGTAGTAGGCCAACGCTTGTTCGAAGTCGGCATTCCGCTGGTAAAAATCGCCTAAAAACCGGTAAATAAGAATCCGGTTGGCGGTATCGGCGGTACGTTCGAAATAGAGACGGGCTTTGGTAAGGAAGCGAAGGGCCTCGGCAGGAGACGGGGGAAAAGCAGCCTCTTTAGAAATTGTTTCTCCGGAAATCGTTTCTTTGATAATTGTTTCTCCGGAAACCGTCGCTTCGGACAGCCGTGGCCAGGTAGCCGCATAACCACTTCCCCAATACCCATACGCCACCCTCTTTTGACGCTCGTACTGGGGAGTAAAAGAAGGCCCGTACCCCAGCGCCCGGCGGAAGGCCGCACCGGTCGCCTGCACATCCTGACGCAGCCGGGCCAGCCGGCCCTGGCAAATGTCGATCTCCACCTGCCATGCCGGCTCTTTTTCCTCCCCGGCCCACCGCCCGGCCTGGCCCAGAAAACGGGAAATCCGATCGGATGCCCACTTTCCTCCGGCCTCTGCTTTATCCAGTTCACACTTCGCCATACACACCGAAGCCGCAAGTTTGCCTACCCTGAGGCCGGCCGCCTCAAAAAGCGTTAACGCCTGCCGATAATAGACCTTTGCAAAAGCCCAATCGTCGGTGGCCCGATAGGTATCCCCCAGGTTCAACAACGTATAAGCTACCGCAATCCGGGAGCGGCCGGAGGTATACCCTGCCAAAGCCCGGCGATAAGAGCGCCTGGCAGCCGGATAATCGGCCCGCCAAGCTGCCATCTCCCCTATTTTTACCCACATCAGCGCTTCCAACATGGCCAAACCGGCTTGCCGGCTCAACCCCAAGGCCCGGCGAAAACAGCCAAGCGCTTCTTGGGGACGGTTCAATTGCCGCCAGCTTTCGCCTAGTGCGCCCCAAGCCGTTATGCAGATAGCCGGGCTGTTTCTCCGCGACCCGGTTTCCAGAAAATCGCGGAAAGCAGAGGCTGCCTCTGCGCACTTGCCGCGGCACAGCAACCCGAAAGCCCGGTGTAACTCAACAGCCTCCACAAACTCGCGGCTGCCCGTAGCAGCAGCCAGGCTGGCCGCTTTTTCCAGCACGACACCGGCCTTTTCAAAAGCTTGCAAACGAAGATACAGTACCGATAAACGGAGGTACCGAAGCGCCATCGTGTAAGGCGAATCCGTACACGATGGCGCCACCCATTCGGCCGCGCGCCGGAGGGCCGCCGACCGGTCGAAAGCAGGAGGCGCCAAGCAAACGGCCGGATTCAACCGTTCGGGCACCGGGGTTGCCGACGGCTCCGGAGAAAAAAATTCGGCCGGAAGCGAGAGATCTTCTGCGGTAAGCGTTCGCAAATTTTCAAGGGGCAGCACGGCTTGGTGGATTAGAAAAAGATCGGGTAAACGTTGGTGAGCGGCCGCCAGGAAACCTGCATTGCCTACATAAATATGTTTGAGGCGACGTTCGAATATAAAATCGCGGTAAAGTGATAAAGCGGGATAGACCCATTGTTCCAACTCCGGCGCCCGGAAAGCGTTGCATAGAATAACGTATACGCAATCGCTTTTTCCTTCCCGGCAGATCCGGTTCAACTGCGCAATATCGGCTACGGGCTGCACTGCAAAAGGTAAATCGGCTGTCAACCGGCGCACAAATCCTCCCGCAAGGGCATAGGCTGAAACGGAAACGAAGCCGACAAACGCAAGTCCTTCGATTCGCAGTCCCGGATGACGAACGAACGCGTCGAGGGCTAAGGCTTGTTCGCGCGAAAGGCAACTGTCGAGCGGTTTATTTTTCATCGTTCACGGGGCAGGTTATGCTTCATCGAGGTATAGCTGCACGGAGTGCTCCAATAAAGGGTTTACGCTGCTCCACCAATTGCCGTTCTGGTAGATAAAAACAAAGAGGGAAGAGAGGGCGGTGGCCAGCATATCGCTATCGTCGGCCGTGCCGGAACGGCGTTCGCCCACGGCTTTGAGCAGCAACAGCAGGCGACGGTTGTTCATTAAAGCCGGTTGCATGTTTTTCTTGAGTTTGGAAATGGCCGTGTCCATGTCGTCGGGCGAAATGGAACAGCCTTCGTACATATAGGAATGTAAGCAGGCTTCGGCCAGCAAACGGATAAATTGCCGGATATTGCCGCCCGAATACCAGATGGCCTTTTCAATCACGCCGGATTCGTAAAGTTCGCGCCGGGCTACCCGTTTGTAAGCGATTTCGTATAGCAAGCCGCAGTCCTCTCCCAGCGTGGCCGAAAGGTTGCCTTCAGCGGTGTGTTCTTTGATTTTCAAACCCAGAAAACACTCTTTCACATCGTGCAGGAAGCGGACGTCGAGGGCGAGACTGACGGGGGTGATGAGGATTTTTTTGCATTGCAGTTCGGTCAGGTAATTCCGGTTTTCGATAAAAAGGGCTTGTACCTGAGCGGGGGAGACGATTTTTTCAAGGTCGTCGAAAACGGCTAGTATCCTTCTGCCCTTGTTTTCTTCGGCGTAGCGGCTTATCATACGGTTGACAAGTCCGAGAAAATCGGATTTGCCGACGCTGAAAAATTTCCGGCAGAGTTCGCGTTTGTTCTTTTCCAAATGGTATTCGCTTTTCAGGCTTGTGGGGGCGTCCATGCCGAAAAGTTTCAAGAGGCTGCCCAGCGTGACGCCCAAACGGATTTCGGCCGTGCCTTTAAAAACAGATTTCTTTTCCGATTCCCAGATCAATTCTTCGTGTTCGATGTATTGGCGGTAAATTTTGTCGAGCGCGGTCTGAAAAAGCGATTTGTCTTTCAGAAGGGCCAGCAAATCGAGGGCGAACATCAAGAGCACGTCGATGATGTCGACATCTTGCAGGTCGAAAAGTTCGCGTCCTTTGATGAGAATGATCTCGTAATCGGCTTGCAGGGCGGCATCGGCAAAATAATTCAGAGCGGTGGATTTGCCGGAACCGGGTTGCCCGTAAATGTAAAAACAATCGGGGGCGTAGGGATCGATCGAAAGGGCGGTTTTGAGTTCTTTCAGCTTTCGGTCGTAGAGGGGGATGTAGAAATCGCCGCCTTCTCCTTCGCGGTAAAGCGCGCCGACATTGTTGAGATTGATATAGAGTTGGGCCAGATCGTCGGCTTTTTTCAGGATGGGTTTATTCATAGCATACAGGTTTTTTAGGTCGATAGGCCAAGGGGGGCTAATGGAAAGAAGCAGTGAACGTGCTCCGTTATGTTCAGGTGTAGCCTGTCTTGGTTTTATTCGAAGCAAAAATAAAAAATAATTGCCGGAAATGAGATTTTCGTATCGGGAAAAATCATAAAAAGTAAGGCGCTGGGCCGGGGGAAGAAGAGGGTTTCCTCTCTCCCCCGGAAAAGTGGGCTTATTTCAGCAACTTTTCTTCGATCAGTTGTTTGAGTTCTTTTTTTCCCATCGTACCGAGGATTTGTTCGCGAGGCCCGTCGAGGGGACAGAACAGCAAGGTAGGGATGGTGCGAATCCGAAAAGCGGTTTCCAAGGCTTCTTCCCGGTCGACATTCACCTTATACAGATCGAGACGACCTTCGTATTCGCGGGCAAGTTCGTCGAGGATGGGATCGAGCCGTTTGCAATAGCCGCACCAGGGAGCCGAAAAATCGACGATACAGGGAAGACTGCCGATATACTTCCAGCCGGACGGGTCTGATTCGAAATCGCCCACGCGAGCTATAAAACTTTCTTTTGTCAAATCGATTACTGCCATAGGATTCTTTTTTTTGTCGCGGGGGTGAATGACACCCCCGCGGTTAGCACTGTTTTCATTTTTTTTGAAATCCGAATAGCGGCGGCCGCATGCACAACCCGGTTTGCTTGTCATGCCGGCGGCGGCCTATCTTCGTTTTCCTTGAAACAAAGATAAAGAATCGGTGGGACATACGGTAGCATTTCGAAGGCTAAAATACGCCGCGTTTAAAAAACACTAAAAACGCAGGGCCTGATGCGACTTGCCCCCGGAGGTTTTATACTTTTGCAGTTGTGTTTTTAACAAAAAGAAAATGCTCACACTCGACAAAATTTACCAGGCTTCCTACGCCTTGAAAAATGTGATCCGCCGTACGGATCTGATTCACGCTCCTCTGATCAACCCTGAGAGCCGTATTTACCTGAAGCCGGAGAACTTGCAAGTAACCGGCTCGTTCAAAGTGAGGGGAGCCTGCTTTAAAATCGCTCAGCTTACCGAAGCCGAAAAAGCGCAGGGGGTCGTAGCCTGTTCGGCCGGCAACCATGCCCAGGGAGTGGCTCTTTCAGCTTCTACGCACGGTATCCGGTCGTTGATTTGTCTGCCCGATAATGCGCCGATTTCGAAAATCGAGGCCACCAAAGCCTATGGAGCCGACGTCTGTTTGGTGGAAGGTGTCTACGACGATGCGTATAAAAAAGCGTTGCAATTACGCGATGAAAAAGGATATACCTTTATTCATCCTTTCGATGATGTGGATGTGATGGCCGGGCAAGGAACGATCGGGTTGGAACTTTTGCAACAATTGCCCGATGTGGAAGCCGTGATTGTGCCCATCGGCGGGGGCGGCCTTATCTCGGGGGTGGCGTACGCGATTAAAAATCTGAATCCGCAAGTGAAAGTTTATGGCGTACAGGCCGGCGGGGCGCCGAGTATGCTCGACTCGATCGGGCACGGGAAGATCCTGCGGCTGGACAGTGTCCGGACGATAGCCGACGGCATTGCGGTGAAAGAGCCGGGGTTGCATACCTTCGATCTTTGCCAGCGGTATGTGGATGAAATTGTTTCGGTTACCGACGATGAAATTTCCACCGCGATCCTGGCGTTGATCGAACAACAAAAGTTGATTGCCGAAGGAGCCGGCGCGGTAGCGGTAGCGGCTGCCATGTTCAATAAGGTGCCGGTAAAAGGGAAAAAGGTGATCTGCCTGGTGTCGGGCGGCAATATCGACGTTACGATTCTTTCCCGGGTGATCGGCCGCGGGTTGCAGAAGTCGGGGCGTTCGTGCAGCATGACGCTCGAACTGGTCGATAAGCCCGGACAGTTGCAACAGGTGTCGCGTATCATTGCCGAGACAGGCGCCAATGTGGTATCGGTTTATCACGAACGGGTCAGCCATACGGTAGATATTAACGGATGTTATCTGCATTTGGAGATGGAAACACGCAATCAACAGCAAATTAATGAGATCCGGCAGGCCTTGACGGTAGCCGGCTATAAAATAGTGGAGGGGTAACGACCAACGGATATGATAGCACAAACCGAATTTATGCTTCGCCCTTACCCGAAGGGGTTTCATCTGATCACCGAAGAAATACGGGAAAATCTGCCGCCGCTGCCCGAAACGGGGCTTGTTCATCTTTTTATCAAACATACGTCGGCTGCTCTGACGCTCAATGAGAATGCCGATCCCGATGTGCCGCTCGACCTGGAAGCGATCTTTAACCGGCTGGTTCGCGAACGGGAAACTTATTACCGGCACACGGCCGAAGGCGACGATGATATGCCGGCTCATGCCAAATCGGTGCTCACAGGGTGTAGCCTCACTCTTCCGGTGAGTCGCCACCGGCTTAATCTGGGAGTCTGGCAAGGAATTTATTTGTGTGAGTTTCGCCGTTTCGGGGCACGGCGCCAGCTAGTAGCTACCGTCATCGGGTGATGATCTCTTCTTCCTTAAACGGCGAAAAAAACGAAATGAAACCGACATTTACCCTATTCACAGGCTATTTGGTTGGAGAGGTGCCGGGAGGGGAAAGATTCTTTCCAAGAGACTGGGTAAGGGAAAGTAAAGACGGCCGCCCGGTAACCGGCCGGGAAGCGGGAAGCCAGGTTAAAATCCGGACGTATTTTTTCATACGTCCGGACTTTATTCTTATTCCGGCAGGTCTTTTTGTTTTCCTATTTTTATTTTAGATTTTTATCGGTTTGACTTAACCGATTGAAGAATAAACTT
>DBFJSK010000247.1:0-10077 GCA_048403675.1 Tannerellaceae bacterium
GACGTCTACTTGGTTTTCGTATTTTTCGTAAATCAGTTCGGGATCAGTGGCGTATTCGATAAGATCGTCGTCATCGTGCACGGACATGGTGAGGATGGGGTTGCCCAGTTCTTTCACCAGGGTGCGTACGATGGGGTTGTCGGGTACGCGAATGCCTACCTCTTTCCGGTTTTTGTAAATCTTCGGCAGTTCGCTGCTGGTGGGCAGGATGAAGGTGAAGGGGCCGGGCAGGTTTTTCTTCATCAGTTTGAAGGCGGCGTTGTTTACTTTGGCGTATTCGCTCAGGTTCGACAAGTCGGAGCAGATGATCGACAGGTCGCTTTTCTGCGGGTTGACGCCTTTCATCCGGCAGATTTTTTCCACCGCCCTGACGTTGAGGGCGTCGCAACCCATGGCGTAGACCGTGTCGGTGGGGTAAATCACCAAACCGCCGTCTTGCATCACGGCTATTACCTTGGCGATTTCCTTGGGGTTGGGATTTTCGGGGTAAATTTTTATAAACATATTTTCTTGTATTGAGATCGGCTGTTTAGAGATGGGCTGTTGGGGCTTCACAAACGGCAAACAGCGATTCCCGCCCTCGTCGTGGGGCTTCGGAATCGCTGTTCGCTGGTTTGTTCGTGCCGGTTTATCCGTAAATGATATGTCCGTTTTCGTCGGTGTATTCTTCCAACCCCTTGCTGTATTGGTTCATGGCGCGCAGGCTCATGCCCATGCTGGAGAAACCGCCGTCGTGATACAGGTTCTGCATCGTTACCTTGCGGGTGAGATCGGAGAAAAGGGTGATGCAGTAGTCGGCGCATTCGTCGGCCGTGGCATTTCCCAGGGGGCTCATTTTATCGGCGAAGTCCATCAGATGATCCATGCCTTTTACGCCGCTGCCGGCTGTGGTGAGCGTGGGCGATTGCGAGATCGTATTGATACGCACGTTCTTTTCGCGGCCATAAATGTAGCCGAAGCTGCGGGCGATGGATTCCAGCAAGCTCTTGGCGTCGGCCATGTCGTTGTACCCGAAAAAAGTACGTTGAGCGGCTACGTAGCTGAGTGCGATCACCGAGCCATAATCGGCAATGGCATCTTGTTTTTTGGCTACCTGGAGCATTTTATGGAACGAGAGAGCGGAAATATCGAGTGTTTTTTCCAACATGGTGTAGTCCAGATCGTCGTAAGTCCGTTTTTTGCGGACGTTGGGACTCATGCCGATGGAGTGTAAAACGAAATCGATTTTACCTCCCAGGATCTCGACCGATTTGGAAAATACAGTGGCCAGCTCGTCCACATTGGTGGCGTCGGCGGGAATGACTTCGGCGTGGAGTTTTTCCGACAATGCGTCGATCTGCCCCATGCGTACGGCGATAGGGGTGTTACTCAGCGTGATGGTCGCTCCTTCTTCTACGGCTTTCTCGGCCACTTTCCAGGCTATCGACATCTCATTCAGCGCACCGAAGATAATGCCTCTTTTGCCTTGCAATAAATTATGACTCATACCTTTTTCTTTTTATTACGGCACAAAAGTATATAAAATGTGCAATATATCCTAATGAATGGGGCGGGCGGCGCGCTTTATTCTCTGTAATACACTCTTTTCACCCGTGGAGAAATCGAGGTCAGAATCTCGTAGGGAATGGTTTTCAACCGGTCTGATAGTTCGGCTACAGGTAGCTCTTCGCCGAAGATAACGACCGGGTCGCCTTCGCGGGCGTCGATGTCGGTTACGTCGATCATGCAGGCGTCCATGCAGATGTTGCCGATGATGGGGCAGCGCTGGCCGCGGATGGAAACCACACCCCCGCCGTTGCTGAAATGGCGGTCGAGGCCGTCGGCATATCCGATAGGGATGATGGCGATCCGCGAATCCCGCTTGGTATAGCTCATCCGGCTGTAGCCGATGGAGTCGCCGGCAGGTACGTCCTGGATTTGGAGGATGGTCGTTTTCAGCGTGCTGACGTTTTTCAATCCTTTGATTCCCGAGGCGCTTACGCCGTACAGGCCGATGCCCAGTCTGACCATATCCATCTGGTAGTCGGCAAAGCGTTCGATGCCGGCCGAGTTGAGGATGTGTTTGATGACGGGGTAATCCAGAGCTGCCTCCAACTGCGCGGCCGCTTTTTGGAAGGTGTCGAGTTGCTGGCGGGTAAAGTCGTCGAATATATAGGAGTCGCTGCCGGCCAGGTGCGAGAAGACCGAACGGACGGCTACACCGCTTTGCGCTTTGAGGCGCCGGCAGATTTCGGGGATGTCGGCCGGGCGAAATCCCAGGCGGTGCATGCCGGTGTCTAGTTTGATATGGATCGGGTAGGAGGTGATGCCTCTGCGCTCGGTTTCGCGTATCAAAGCTTCGAGCAGGCGGAAACTGTATACTTCCGGTTCGAGCTGGTTTTCCAGCAGAACGTTGAAGCTGCTGAATTCCGGATTCATCACGATAAGGGGGATCGAGATGCCTTCCTTGCGCAGTTCGGCGCCTTCGTCGGCTACGGCTACGGCCAGGTAATCGCAGCGGTGTTCTTGCAGGGTTTTGGCCAGTTCGTAGGAACCGGCGCCGTATCCGAAGGCTTTGACCATGCAGACCATTTTGGTGTCGGGCTTCAATTTCGAACGATAGTAGTTGAAATTGTGGACGATGGCGTCGAGGTTGACTTCGAGGATGGTTTCGTGTACCTTCTTTTCCAACAATTCGGAGATGCGTTCGAAATGGAAATGACGCGAGCCTTTAATCAGGATCAGTTCGTTTTCGAAGCGGCGGAAGGAGGGCGATTGGATAAATTCGTCGGTGGTCAGGTAAAATTCCTTTTCCATTTCGAAGACGCTGCCGTATTCTTTCAAATCGCGGCCGATCCCGATCAGCCGGTCGATCTTTTTGCGGCGTACCAGATCCGCAACCTTTTTATAGAGCGATTTGGGAAGTGTGCCCGATTGCAGAATATCCGAGAGGATAAGGGTGCATTTCAGGTTTTTCCCCATCCGGCGGCTTTGCTGGAAGTCGAGGGCAATATCGAGCGAGTTGATGTCGGAATTGTAGGTATCGTTAATCAGGAGACAACCCCGAAGGCCTTGTTTTACGTTCAACCGCATATCTACCGGTTCGAGGTGACGGAATTTCTCTACGTCGTTTACGCTGGTGGGTTTGAGGTAGAGCATCACGGCCATGCAATGGATGACGTTTTCAATGGAGGCGTCGTCGGTAAACGGAATACAGACCACGCGGTTGAATCCCAGAAGGGTACAGGTGATGATCGTTTCGTTTTCCTTCTTTTCGATCGATTCGATGAAGAGGGGGGCTTCCGAATCCGTCCGGCTCCAGGTGATGGCTTTATGCGACAGGCAGGCGGCTTCGATGCAGTTGGATATGAAGGCATTGTCGCCGTCGTAAATGATGGCTTCGCAATCGTTGAAAAGGGTGAGCTTTTCCAGGCATTTCTGGGAGATGGAAATGAAGTTCTCCTGGTGTGCTTCGCCGATATTGGTAATCACGCCGATGGTGGGGGCGATGATGGGCTGGAGGCGTTCCATTTCGTCGGGTTGCGAGATGCCGGCTTCGAAGATGCCTAAGGTGTTTTTTTCGTTCATCTGCCACACGGACAGGGGGACGCCGAGTTGGGAGTTGTAGCTGCGCGGAGAGCGGACGATGTTGAATTCGCTTCTGAGGAGCTGGTAGAGGAACTCTTTCACGATGGTCTTCCCGTTGCTGCCGGTAATGCCGATGACGGGGATGTCGAAACGTTTGCGGTGGCGGGCGGCCAGTTTCTGCAGCGCTTTGACGGGGTCTTTCACTACCAGGAAGTTCGCTTCGGGCATCGTTTCGGCTGTGGGGGGGATTTCGCTCACCACGAAATGGCGTACCCGGAGTTTATAGAGTTCGGGGATATACTTGTGTCCGTCGTTCGTTTTAGTCCGGATGGCGAAAAAGAGGCTTTGTTCCGGAAAGGATAAGCGACGGCTGTCGGTGAGTAGGATGCTGATGGTATCGTCGGCGAGTTTGTCGTTTTTGGCTCCGATGATACTGGCTATTTCTTTAATTGAATAATTCATGTAAATACTCCAATTTAGACTTTATGCATTGAATCTCGTTAGAAAGGTCAAAGGAAGGCATTTTCTCTTTAAAACGTTCTATCTTTAACAAAGTTTGCTCTAAGAAACGTTGATTGCTCCGGCTATCGGGATAAAGCGAGCGGTGGTTAAGGGCTTTTCGGATTTCTTGCCATTCGTTAAGTACCTTTTGTGTGTCTTTTTCCAGATAGATCTCGGCAAAGCGGTTCCAGATATAGGCTATGGCTTGGGGCGAGGGGTGCAGCATGTCCTCGGCGTAAAAACGGTAATCGCGCAGTTCGTCCAGCATGATTTCGTAAGCCGGAAAATAGGCCAGCCGGTCGGGGAAATCGGCGACCAGCCGATCGACGGCCAGAAGAAGCGTCGCCTTGCTGAGCTGGTTGGCGTGTAAGCCGTCTTTTACATGGCGGATGGGGCTGACGGTAAAAAGGATTTTCACCGCTGGGTTGAGTGTCCATAGCTGGGGAAGAAGCTCTTTCCATTCGGTCACAATCTCTTCCGTTTTCAGAAGCTCGCGTTCGAAAAACTTATCCGGCATTTTATGACAGTTCGCCACGACCTGCCCGGTGCTTTTGAGCCGGTAGACGTAGGCGGTTCCGAAAGTGACGATCAACCGGCTGGATTTGCGTAGCCGGGCGGCCGAAAACAGGAGCTGGTCGTTAATCTGTTTCGCTGTTTCGGCGGTCGAAGGAGAAGAAAAACTTCCGTGGTGATCGAAACTGTGGGTCAGGTCGGCGTACCGGTGCAACTCGGTGGCTTCGTACGGTTCCGGAGCAATGAGACGGCGGAGCGTACGGGCCACGGAAGCCGGGTTGTAAAGAATGCCGAACGGGTTTCTATCGACATCGAACCGGTTTTCGGCCAAGCGTGCGCCCAGGTTTTCCGCAAAACAGGAGCCGAACGTTTGGATCGGGTCGGCATATGAAAACGTAAAAGCCGGAGCCGGGATAGATATGGGGGTCGTGAAGTCCATACGCATGATCGATTTATCGGTTGGGAAAGACAAGCGGATTCGCATACCGAAGTGCGTGTGGCTTAGGATAGGCGGAAGTCCTTTCTGTCTTCGTTTTTCGGGAGCAAAAATAAAAAATATTTCGATAGGATGATCGCGGGAGCTGTCTTGGGGAAAAAGCGAGGCATTTCTTTGTGATTAATAAATGCCCCGTCAAAACTATAATATATGCCTTTTATTCTTTACTTTTGCCACAAAAATGAGCTGAAATGGCAGAAAATAAAATTGAACACCTATTGGAGGGTATTCATGATCCCGACGATTTGCGGCGTCTGTCGCAGGATAAGCTCGAAGCGGTGTGTGCCGATCTGCGTCAGTACATTATTGATGTGTTGTCCGAAAATCCCGGTCACCTGGGCGCCAGCCTCGGAACGGTGGAGCTGACGGTGGCTTTACATTATGTTTTTAAGACGCCTTACGACCGGATTGTCTGGGATGTCGGACATCAGGCGTACGGGCATAAAATATTGACCGGACGGCGCGAGGCCTTTCCCACGCTCCGGCGGTTGAAAGGAATCAGCGGTTTCCCCAATCCGGCCGAAAGCGAGTTCGACGCTTTTATCGCCGGACATGCTTCCAATTCGATTTCGGCCGCGATGGGCATGTCGGTAGCCTCGGCGCTCAAAAACGAGAAAGACCGGCATGTGATTGCCGTCATCGGCGATGGCGCGATGACGGGCGGTTTAGCCTATGAAGGGTTGAATAATGCGTGCGCCAATCCGAACAATCTTTTGATTATCCTCAACGATAACGACATGGCTATCGACCATAGTGTGGGGGGGCTTAGCCAATACCTGGTCGATATTACGACGAGCCAGGCTTACAATAAGATGCGATACGACGTGTATCGCGGCCTCAGGAAAATCAAACTCATCAACGAAGATCGCCGGGGGAATATCCTCCGTTTCAACAATAGCCTCAAGGCGTTGCTTACGAAGCAACATAATTTGTTCGAAGGATTCAGCATCCGGTATTTCGGGCCGGTAGACGGGCACGACATCAACTACCTGATTAAGGTACTCAATGATATAAAAGATATGCAAGGCCCCAAGCTGTTGCATATCAAAACCAAAAAAGGCAAAGGATTCAAGCCGGCCGAGGAATCGGCTACCGAATGGCATGCGCCGGGCAGATTCAATAAAGAAACGGGGCAGCGGATTGTGGTTCGCAGCCTCGACGAACCTCAATTGTATCAGGACGTGTTCGGGCATACCCTGGTGGAGCTGGCCGAACAAGATCCGCGTATTGTGGGAGTAACCCCCGCCATGCCTTCCGGCTGTTCGATGACGTATATGATGAAAGCTTTTCCCCGGAGGGCTTTCGATGTAGGCATCGCCGAAGGACATGCCGTTACCTTTTCCGCCGGGTTGGCTAAAGACGGGATGATTCCTTTTTGCAACGTGTATTCTTCGTTCATGCAGCGGGCCTACGACATGGTGATTCATGACGTGGCGTTGCAGAACTTGCCGGTTATGATCTGTCTCGACCGCGCCGGGCTGGTGGGGGAAGACGGGGCGACGCATCACGGGGTGTTCGATTTGGCTTACTTGCGCCCGATTCCGAACCTGGTGATTTCTTCTCCCTTGAATGAATGGGATTTGCGCAATCTGATGTACACCGGCTATAAAACTTTGTCGGGGCCGTTCGTAATTCGGTATCCCCGGGGAAAAGGGGAAATGAAGGATTGGCGCAAGCCTATGGAAATTCTTCCGATCGGCAAAGGCCGCAAATTGCGGGAAGGCGACGATGTGGCCGTTCTTTCGCTCGGGCCGATCGGCAACGAGGTCATCAAAGCTATCTCCCGGGCCGAAAGCGAAGGGGTTTCCGTGGCTCATTATGACATGATCTACCTCAAACCCCTCGACGAAGAACTCCTGCACGAAGTAGGACGGAAATTCAAGCGGATCGTCACGGTGGAAAACGGGGTGATAAACGGCGGCTTGGGAAGCGCCGTGCTCGAATTTATGGCCGACAACGGCTATACACCGCGGGTGAAACGCCTTGGCGTGCCCGATCATTTTATCGAACATGGTTCCGTGGCGGAATTATATAAACTATGCGGCCTGGATGCCGAAAGTATAGCAAATCAGTTAATCGACCGGCCGGAGTCGGCAGGGGGTAGCCGGCAGGTTACCGTCGGAAAGCCTTCGGCGGCCGTCAACTAAAATAGGTATGAAGATTATTATTGCCGGGGCCGGTGAGGTGGGTACTCACCTGGCCAAAATGTTATCCCAGGAGAACCAGGATATTATCCTGATGGATCCGAATGAAGAGCGGCTGAATTTCCCCAATTCCAGCATGGAAATCCTGCCGATGGTGGGAAATCCTACTTCGCTCCGCGACTTGGAAGAAGCCGGCATCAAACGGGCGGATTTGTTTGTGAGCGTAACGCCGGAAGAGACAACGAATATAGCGGCTTGTATGTTGGCTCACAACCTCGGCGCGCGCCGTACGCTGGCCCGAATCAACAACTACGAGTATTTGTTTCCTAAAAATAAGGAATTGTTCGAGCGTTTGGGGATCAATTCAATGATTTATCCCGAAATGTTGGCCGCCAAGGAAATCGTAACGGCCGTCCGCCGCCCGTGGACGCGCCAGTATTGGGAACTGTTCGGCGGCGCCTTGATTCTGATCGGGGTGAAGGTGCGTGACAACTCGCGGCTGGTCAACAAACAGCTTTCTGAATTGCTCAATGAGCAAAAATTGTATCATATCGTAGCCATCAAGCGGCAGAACGATACGATTATTCCGGACGGAAGTGCCCGGATCGAATCGGGGGATATCGTATTTTTTACCACCACCAAGTCGCATATCGAAGATGTGCGTTTGATGGCCGGCAAGAAAGATCCGGAGGTCAAAAAGGTGATTATCATGGGCGGCAGCCGTATCGCTATCCGCACTTGCCAGTACTTGCCAAACAATATCCGGGTGAAGGTGATCGAAACAAATAAGGAAAAGAGCCATCGCATAGCCGAAGTCGTGCCGGGAAATGTTCTGATTATCAATGGGGACGGTCGCGATACCGATTTGCTGATACAGGAAGGAATCAAGGATGCCCAGGCCTTTATCGCCCTGACCGATAATTCGAGCACGAATATCCTGGCTTGTCTGGCTGCCAAACGGGCCGGTGTGTTTAAAACGATTGCGAAAATCGAGAATATCGATTATATATCGTTGGCCGAAAGTATGGACATCGGCTCGGTTATCAATAAAAAGCTGATTGCCGCCAGCCATATCTACCAGTTTTTGCTGGATGCCGACGTGTCGAACGTAAAATGTTTGACCTTCGCCAATGCCGACGTGGCCGAATTGGTGGCGCGTCCGCATTCGAAAATTACGAAAAAACAAGTAAAGGATTTGCATCTTCCCCACGATATGACGTTGGGCGGCTTGATCCGCGACGGCGAACCGATGATGATTAAGGGAGATACCCAGATTCAGGCCTACGACCATGTGGTGGTGTTCTGCCTGGATACGGCGATGCGGAAATTGGAGGACTATTTTAATTAATAAACGTGCCGGCGGCCGGAAAAAAGAAAAATACTTTTTTCCGATCGCCGGCGGTCGAGATTCTCGGGAAATATGTTGAATATACGTTTTATCATCAAGATGCTGGGGATGATGTTCATCCTCGAAACCCTGTTCATGCTTTCGGCCACCGTCGTGGCCTTTTTGTATCGCGGCGACGATGTGTTTCCGTTGTTGCTTTCGAGCGGCATCTTGTTCGGTTCGGGTATTTTGTTTTATCTGATCGGCTTCCGGGCCAACGAACATTCGGCCGGCCGTCGCGAAGGGATGCTGACCGTAACGCTTACCTGGATTCTCTTTTCCGTGTTCGGCATGTTGCCTTTTTACCTGGGGGGGTATATTCCTTCCCTTACCGACGCTTTTTTCGAGACGATGTCGGGCTTTACCACGACCGGGTCTACCGTTCTGAAAGATATAGAAGCGCTTCCGAAAGGTATTTTGTTCTGGCGAAGCCTCACCCAATGGCAAGGCGGGATGGGCATGATCGTTTTTACCGTTGCCTTGATGCCTATATTCGGCGGTGGGGCTATTCAGCTTTTCGATGCCGAAACCACCGGAATTACCCACGAACGGTTCCGGCCGCGTGTTACTCAGGTAGCCAAACGGTTGTGGGGCGTCTATCTTTTCCTTACCATGCTCGTCACCTTGTTGTTGTGGATGGGCCCGATGGATTTGTACGATGCCATCAATCACGGTATGACGACCATGTCGACCGGAGGCTACTCTACTAAAAACGCCAGTATCGCTTATTGGAATTCGCCTTATATCGATTATGTGATTACGATCTTTATGTGTGTCGGCTCGACGAATATTACTTTGATCTATTTCTTTCTGAACGGAAAATTCAGCCGTTTGCTGAAGGATGAGGAAACCCATTGGTTTTATTCTTTTGTGGTGATTACCATTGCCGTCGTGACGGCCTGGTTGATGTATAAAGGGTTTGAAACCGATTTCGAACCGGCCTTCCGCAAAGCCTCTTTCCAGGTAGCTACCTTGATTTCTACTTGCGGATTCGCTACCGCCGATTATATTCCCTGGGGGCCTTTCTTCTGGATGATCGCCCTGATCCTGATGGTCGTCTGCGGTTGCGGAGGCTCGACCAGCGGCGGATTGAAAATGGGTCGCGTCGTGGTGTTGTCGAAAAACCTGTTTAACGCCTTTAAAAAACAAACGCATCCCCATGCCGTAGTGCCTGTCCGGGTGAACGATCATGTCATTTCATATGAGATTGTCCATAAGGTGCTGGCCTTTACTTTTGTTTATATGAGCCTGATGGTGGTCAGTTGCCTGGTGCTGACGCTCGACGGGGTGGGATTTATCGATACGGTAGGTGCCGTTACTTCCGCTATCAGTAATACGGGGCCCGGGCTGGGTACGTTGGGGCCTACGGGCAACTTCTCCGAAGTCCCGGTCGTTTCGAAATGGTTTCTTTCCTTTTTGATGATGACCGGCCGTCTGGAAATATTTACCGTATTGACTATTCTTGTACC
>DBFJSK010000248.1:0-3709 GCA_048403675.1 Tannerellaceae bacterium
TAAACGGAATTTGTTTTCCGATTCAATTATACGATAATGAAACCCTTTTTAGCCCAGATAGCTACTCTATTTTATGAAACGTATGGCGACCGGATCAGTCGTATGGCTTTCGTTTTTCCCAATCGGCGCGCCGGTTTGTTTTTCCAGAAGTATCTTTCCGAGATTTCCGAAAAGCCGCTCTTTTCGCCCCCGGTGCTGACGATCAACGATCTTTTCATCCGGTTGAGCGGGAAGCGAACGGCCGATCCGATCAGTATGTTGTTCACGCTTTACCGGTTGTATGTGGCCCGCAGCGGCTCTTCCGAGACGTTCGACGAGTTTCTGTATTGGGGGGAAATGCTGTTGGCCGATTTCGATGATGTAGACAAGTACCTGGTCGATGCCCGGATGCTTTTTACGAATGTGACGGATCTGAGGGAGATCGATACGCAGTTCGATTATCTCAGCGACGAGCAGGTGGCGGCTATCCGCACGTTCTGGTCGTCGTTTTATCCGCGCCACGAGAGCAAGAGCCAGGAGCAGTTTCTGGCGGTCTGGCAGATTTTGTACGAGTTGTATACGGATTTCCGTGAGGCGTTGGCCGCGCGGGGAGAAGGTTATGAGGGGATGTTGTTTCGCGACGTGACGGAGAAGTTGAAACGGGGAGCGTATGAGGAGCTTCCGTATGAGAAGATTGTTTTCGTGGGCCTGAATGCGCTCTCGGCGGCCGAAGAGGGCTTGCTCGGGGAGTTGCAGAAAAGAGGGCTTGCCGATTTTTATTGGGATTATGTTTCGCCTCAGGTGAACGATCCGGCTAACCGGGCGTCGTATTTCGTGTCCCGCAACCGCACGCGGTTTCCGTCGGCGCATGCGTTGGAGGAAGAGGAGCCGGGGGGGCGCCCCACGATTGAAGTGATCGGTATTCCGTCGGGCATCGGACAGGCTAAACAGGTCTATTCGCTTTTGGAGGCGGATTGCCGGGAGGGGGCGATGAGTGCCGAAAAGGCGCTGCGCACGGCGGTAATCTTGCCCGACGAGCATTTGTTGTTGCCGGTGTTGAATGCGATTCCCGAATCGATCGAACGGATCAATGTGACGATGGGGTATCCGCTGAGCGGCACGCCGGTGGCTTCGCTGATGGATTATATCTTGGCGTTGCAGAAGAATGTGCGGTATGTCGAGCGGCGCCCGGTGTTTTATTTCCGGGACGTGTTGCCGGTATTGAACCACCGGTATGTCAGCAGCACGGCGCCCGATGTCGTGGCCGGGCTGGTGAAAGAGATCACGGAGAATAACCGGATTTATATCGACGGGTCGGAGTTGAACCGCTCGGCGTTGTTGGGCCTCTTGTTTACGCCGGTGGAGGGGGCTGATGATTTCTCGGCGTACCTGATCCGGGTGTTGGAAGAGCTGAACCGGATGTTGTCGGGACAGGAGGGGCAGCTTCTTTCGTTTGGCCGCGTTTCCACTGCTGGTTCGGCTACAGCTTCCCCAACTGATTCCGCGGCTGGTTCTCCAACTGCTTCCGTTGCTGCTTCCGGAACCGGCGCCGCCTCCCCTGCCGCCTCTCCTTTCGACGAAGCTTCGGAGGCCCTTTCGGAGGTGCTTTCCGACGACGAGATCGATCGCCGCTTGGCTACGGCCCGCGATTTGGAGGGCGAGTTTATCTTTCATTATTTTACGACGGTGAACCGGATGCGCGAGGTGATCGGCGAGGCGGGTGTGGACATGAAAATCGATACCTATTTCCGGTTGTTGCGCCGCCTGACGGAAACGATTACGATTCCTTTCCGGGGCGAGCCGTTGTCGGGCTTGCAGATCATGGGGGTGCTGGAAACGCGCGCGCTCGATTTCGACCGGTTGATTATCCTCTCGATGAACGAGGGGGTGTTTCCGGTGAAAAAGGTGGCCACATCCTTTATTCCTTACAATCTTCGCCGCGGGTTCGGGTTGCCTACCTACGAGCATCAGGATAGTATCTGGGCGTACCATTTTTATCGGCTTATTCACCGGGCGCGCCACGTCAGCCTGTTGTATGATACGCGCACCACGGGGTTGCAAACGGGCGAGGTGAGCCGGTATGTGCATCAGTTGCGCTATCATTACGAGCTGCCGGTGCAGCAGAAATTGGTGGTGTATAACGTGTCGTCGCAGCGCACGGCGCCTTTGGAGGTGCGCAAAAGCCCGGAGGTGATGCGGGCGATGGAGGCTTTTCTACGGGGGGGCGAGCGGGCCATTTCGGCCAGCGCGGTGAATACGTACCTGGATTGTCCGCTGAAATTTTATTTCTCGGCCGTGCAGGGCGTCGGCGAAGAAGAGGAGGTGAGCGAGACGATCGAGAGTGATGTGTTCGGCAGTATCTTGCATAAGGTGATGGAGGTGTTGTATCAGCCTTTTTGCGGCAAATTGGTAACGGCCGATTTGCTGGAGGCTATCCGGCGGGATACGCCGCGTTTGCAGGGCGAGGTGGCCCGGGCGTTCAGCAGCGAGTTTTTTAAGTCGGAGGTGGTGCGTCCACTTACGGGGCAGCATTTTCTGATCGGGGAGATGATTCGCAAGTACGTCGGCAAGGTAATCGAACGCGACGGGGCGCTGACGCCTTTCCGGTATGTGGAGTCGGAGAAACGAATCCATGCTTTTTTCCGGCTTTCGGATGGCCGCGAGGTGCGTCTGAAAGGGTTTATCGACCGGCTCGACGAAGTGGGGGGGCCTGGCGGCTCGGTTCGCATTGTGGATTATAAAAGCGGTAGCGGGGTGTCTCATTTCGATACGGTGAGCGGTTTGTTCGACCCCGAGGCGAAGGAACGGCCGAAAGCGGTGATGCAGGTGTTTTTGTATGCTTGGATGTACAGCCGGCTGGGCGAGGCGGCGGGAAAACGGTTGTGTCCGGCTATTTATTATATGCGCACGTTGTTCGGCGAGAAGTTCGATTGGGGCGTCTATCAGCGGTCGGGCAGGTCGAAGCCGGTTTTGGTGGAGGATTTCGAGGTGTATGCGGCGGAGTTCGAAGCGGAGTTGCGCAGTTGCCTGGACGGCATGTTTTCTGCGGATGGCGCTTTTTGCCAGACGCCTACGGGGAAGGCTTGTGTCTATTGTAATTTTAAAAGCATTTGCGGAAAGTAGGCTGGGGGAGAAGCCGGGGCGATGCTTGGGATCTTTGTGACGGGTAGTTTGAAATTTTGGCCGGATAGCCTAAACGGTAGGAAGGGAAGTCCTCTTTTTTTCATATAAAAGCACACTGAAATAGAGCGAAAGAAACCGGAAAGGAGGGGGATAAAAAATAGCGGGTGTGTCAAAACTAAGATGACCATCCTCAAAAGTCATAAATTGTAACTAAGAAGTATAAAAAAGCCATATCATTACTCAAAAAAGGAGTTTGATATGGCTTTTTTTATTGCTGATAAAAGTAGTCAAGTGTCAAATTAAAAGTTCATTTTCTCTGAATTTGAGTTTTGGCACATCTCCCTGTATATTCGGAGAAAGAGAGGAAAAAACAAGCTGTATGAACGGCTCGTTCTTCTCTCTTTTACGCTTTGTAATTATTTATACGGTTCGCCTTTGATGGCTGCAATACCCGGCAGTACTTTGCCTTCGATGGCTTCCAACAGTGCGCCACCGCCCGTCGATACGTACGATACGCCGTCGGCCAGACCGAATTTGTTTACGCAGGCTACCGAGTCGCCGCCGCCTACCAGCGAGAAGGCGCCGTTCTTAGTAGCTTCCACGATGG
>DBFJSK010000249.1:0-4804 GCA_048403675.1 Tannerellaceae bacterium
GTAATGAGTAAATTACATATCAAAAAAGGCGATATAGTATTTGTTAATACCGGCGAAGACAAAGGTAAAACAGGTCGTGTTTTGCAGGTGCTCGTGAAAGAAAACCGCGCCATCGTGGAAGGTATTAATATGGTATCCAAGCATACCAAGCCGAATGCAAAGAATCCGCAGGGAGGAATCGAAAAGAAAGAAGCTCCGATCCATATTTCTAACCTGAACGTGCTCGATCCCAAAAGCGGGAAGCCGACGCGTATCGGCCGTAAATTGGACGAAAAGGGTGCTTTAGTGCGTTATTCTAAAAAATCAGGGGAGGAAATTAAATAATGACCAATACTGCCAGTCTTAAAAAAGAATACCAGGACAGAATTGTTCCTGCTTTGACGAAAGAGTTCGGATATAAATCCGTGATGCAGGTGCCGGTTTTGAAAAAGATCGTTATCAACCAAGGATTAGGTATGGCCGCAGCCGACAAGAAGATCATCGATATTGCCATCAGCGAACTGACGACAATCACCGGTCAGAAAGCCGTTGCCACCGTTTCCAAGAAGGATATCTCCAACTTCAAATTGCGTAAGAAAATGCCGATCGGCGTCATGGTGACATTACGCCGCGAACAGATGTATGAATTTCTGGAAAGACTCGTCCGTGTAGCCCTTCCGCGTATCCGCGACTTCAAGGGTATCGAAAGCAAACTCGACGGAAGAGGCAATTATACCCTCGGAATCGAGGAACAAATCATTTTTCCTGAAATTAATATCGATAATATTACCAAAATATTAGGAATGAATATTACCTTTGTGACCTCTGCGAAAACAGATGAAGAAGGGTATGCGCTCCTGAGAGAATTTGGGCTGCCTTTTAAAAATGCAAAAAAAGACTAAGTAGTTATGGCAAAGGAATCAATGAAGGCCCGCGAGGTTAAAAGAGCAAAGCTGGTTGCTAAATATGCTGCTAAAAGAGCACAACTGAAAGCAGAAGGTAACTATGAAGCTTTGCAGGCTTTACCTAAAAATGCATCTCCTGTACGTTTGCACAACCGTTGCAAAATTACAGGTCGTCCGAAAGGGTATGTACGCCAGTTCGGAATTTCTCGTATTCAACTGCGCGAAATGGCATCTCAAGGTTTAATCCCCGGGGTAAAGAAAGCAAGTTGGTAAGCGATTTTTTAGTTTAAATATTGTCCGGGTGGCCGGATCAATTTAATTTATTTATATATGACAGATCCTATTGCAGATTATTTGACAAGATTGCGTAATGCAATTAAAGCGAAGCACAGAGTAGTAGAAGTGCCGGCGTCAAATTTAAAGAAAGAGATCACAAAGATCCTTTTCGACAAGGGCTACATCCTTAATTTTAAGTTTGTAGAAGACGGTCCTCAGGGTACGATTAAAATCGCCCTGAAGTATGACCTGGTAAACAAAGTTAATGCAATCAAGAAACTGGAGAGAGTTTCTACCCCAGGTTTGCGTAAATACACCGGCTACAAAGATATGCCGCGCGTATTAAACGGTTTGGGTATTGCTGTTCTTTCTACTTCCAAAGGTGTGATGACTGACAAAGAAGCTCGCGATCTGAAGATCGGCGGCGAAGTATTATGTTACGTTTATTAATGAGGAGGAAAGAAGCATGTCAAGAATAGGAAAATTACCCATCCACGTACCCGCCGGTGTGACGGTTACAATCAAGGATAATGTAGTAACGGTAAAAGGCCCGAAAGGCGAACTGGTTCAGGAAGTGAATCCCGAAATCAAGGTATCGCTGGAAGACGGCGTTATTCAGTTAACAAGACCGACAGACGAGAAAAACCATCGTGCCCTGCACGGGTTGTATCGTTCTCTGATTAACAACATGGTAATCGGTGCCGCTGAAGGATACAAAAAAGAGCTTGAATTAGTAGGTGTTGGTTACCGCGTGTCGAACACAGGTCAGTTACTGGATCTTTCTTTAGGCTATACCCACAACATTTATCTGTTGTTGCCCAAAGAAGTAAAGGTCGAAACAAAGTCCGAGAGAAATAAGAATCCTCTTATTATCCTTGAATCGGCTGACAAACAATTGATTGGTCAGATTTGCGCTAAGATTCGCTCATTCCGTATGCCGGAACCTTACAAAGGTAAAGGTATCAAGTTCGTGGGTGAAGAAATTCGCAGAAAGTCTGGTAAGTCAGCAGGTAAGTAATCTCACGTAAACCGAAATTATCATGACAACGAAGGAAGAAAGAAGATTAAAGATAAAAAAAGGCGTACGCGGTAAGATCTCCGGAACCACCGAACGTCCGCGCTTGACTGTGTTTAGAAGCAACAAACAGATCTATGCACAGGTTATTGACGATACAACAGGCAAAACCCTGGCAGCCGCTTCGTCTTTGAAGATGGACCTGAAAGCTCCGAAAAAGGAGATTGCTGCTAAAGTAGGAGAACAAATCGCTAAGAGTGCACAAGAAGCCGGCATTCAGGCCGTTGTTTTCGACCGTAACGGTTACCTGTATCATGGGAGAATTAAAGAATTAGCAGATGCTGCACGTAACGGCGGCCTTAAATTTTAATGAAGATGGCAGGAGTTAATAATAGAGTTAAATCGACCAACGACTTAGAGTTGAAGGACAGATTAGTGGCAATCAACCGTGTAACCAAAGTTACCAAAGGTGGACGTACTTTCAGTTTTGCTGCTATTGTAGTAGTAGGAAACGAAGACGGCATCATCGGTTGGGGCTTGGGTAAAGCAGGTGAAGTAACCACGGCTATTGCCAAAGGCGTAGAAGCTGCTAAGAAGAACTTGATCCGCGTTCCGGTTCACAAAGGTACGATCCCCCACGAACAAGTTGCCAAATTCGGCGGCGCCCAAGTATTGATCAAACCGGCCTCTCACGGTACGGGTGTGAAAGCCGGCGGTGCTATGCGTGCCGTATTGGAAAGCGTAGGTATTACCGACGTGCTGGCTAAATCGAAAGGTTCGTCGAACCCGCACAACCTGGTGAAAGCCACCATCGCTGCGCTGAGCGAACTCAGAAATCCGTTTACGGTAGCTCAGAACAGAGGTATCGCTGTAGAAAAAGTATTTAGAGGTTAATTAGGGAGGATAATTAAGTATGGCAACTATCAAAGTTAAGCAAGTTAAAAGTAGAATTAAATGCCCGAAAGACCAAAAAAGAACACTGGATGCACTGGGTCTGACAAAGATGAACAAGGTAGTGGAACATGAAGCTACTCCCTCCATCCTGGGCATGGTTGAGAAAGTGAAACATTTGGTTTCAGTAGAAAAGTAATAATTGGTTGAAAAAATAAATTATACGATATGAACTTATCAAATTTAAAACCTGCTGCAGGATCTACCAAGACACGGAAAAGAATCGGTCGTGGTCCGGGTTCAGGATTAGGAGGTACTTCAACGAGAGGGCACAAGGGTGCGAAATCCAGATCCGGTTATAAAAACAAGGTCGGTTTCGAAGGCGGTCAGATGCCTATCCAAAGACGTTTGCCTAAATTTGGTTTCAAGAATATTAACCGCGTAGAATATAAAGCTATCAATATTTCCACTTTGCAACAAATGGCGGAAGCTCAAGGCGTTTCCAAAATCGGTGTAAATGAATTGATCGAAGCTGGTTTTATTTCTGCTTCTCAACTGGTTAAGATTCTCGGTAAAGGTAGCCTGACGGCCAAACTCGACGTGGAAGCACATGCTTTCTCCAAGAGCGCTGAAGCAGCCATCCAAGCCGCAGGTGGAACCGCTGTTAAACTCTAAGTCATGAGAGCAGTTGAAACAATAAAAAATATCTGGAAGATTGAGGATCTGAGAAATCGGATCCTCACCACTCTTTTATTGGTGGCTATATATCGCTTCGGAACATATGTAGTACTTCCCGGTATTGATCCTAAAGCATTAACGGCTTTGCAGGAGCAGACAAGAGGCGGATTGCTTGCACTGTTGGATATGTTTTCAGGAGGTGCATTCTCGAATGCCTCTATTTTTGCTTTGGGAATTATGCCTTATATCTCCGCTTCTATTGTGATGCAGTTGATGGCCATCGCTGTTCCCTCTTTCCAGAAATTACAACGTGAAGGGGAAAGCGGCCGTAGAAAGATCAACCAATGGACACGTTATCTCACCGTTGCCATCTTGTTGTTCCAAGGACCGACATACTTGGTGAACCTGAGCGTTCAACTCCGTGCCAGCGGTGCCGCGTTGCCCCCGGGCATCTGGTTTACGATTTCTTCTACCGTCATTCTCGCTGCCGGTAGTATGTTTATCTTATGGCTAGGTGAAAGAATTACAGATAAAGGTGTGGGAAATGGTATTTCCTTTATCATCTTGGTTGGTATTATAGCCCGTCTGCCGCACTCCCTGTTCCAGGAATTCATCTCCCGGACAAGCGAGAAAACCGGTGGTCTGGTTATGTTCTTATTTGAAATGCTGTTCCTCTTGCTGGTGATAGCCGGTGCCATCCTGCTTGTGCAGGGTACACGGAAAGTCCCCGTGCAATATGCCAAGCGGATTATAGGCAACAAGCAATACGGCGGAGCGCGCCAGTACATCCCGTTGAAAGTGAATGCCGCCAACGTGATGCCGATCATCTTCGCGCAAGCCATCATGTTTATACCTATTTCAATCGTCGGTTTTTCGAGCACCGGAGAACGGAGCGGTTTCTGGGCTGCCTTTATGGATAACACCGGATTTTGGTACAACTTCGTATTTGCTGTACTCATTATCTTGTTTACCTATTTCTACACGGCCATCACGATCAACCCGACGCAGATGTCGGACGATCTGAAACGGAACAACGGCTTCATCCCTGGCGTTAAACCGG
>DBFJSK010000250.1:0-6626 GCA_048403675.1 Tannerellaceae bacterium
TCTGAACTCCCTGTCTTTCAGCTTACTTGGAGGAAATTTCCGAATCCAACTTTTTTGTTGTACTTTTGTTATCTTAGTAACTAAAAACGGGAGAATAGAGCATGAAAAATCTGGAAACAAAAACATTGCCCGTGTTGGAAATGAGTTGTGCCGTATGTGCCGGAAATGTAGAAAATAGGGTGAAAGGATTGCCCGGCGTGGCGCAGGCTTCCGTGAATTTTGCCGCCAATAGCCTGACGGTTACCTACGATCCGGCACGAATTACCTTACAAGATATGCAAGCCGCCGTCGAAGCGGACGGCTACGGCCTGATGATCGACGCCGAAGATCCGGCCGCGGGCCAGGAAGAACAGGCCCGGGCCACTTACCGGCGTTTGCGTTTGCGTACGATTGTTTCGTGGGTGCTGGCCATTCCCCTCGTTTTGCTGGGCATGGTCTTTATGCATGCGCCGTATGCCAATTGGATGATGATGGTGCTTGCGCTGGCTATTATGCTGGGAGCGGGCCGTTCGTTTTATGTAAATGGTTTCCGGCACGCTTTGCACGGAAGCGCCAATATGGATACGTTGGTGGCGCTGAGTACTTCCATCGCTTTTCTATTCAGTCTGTTCAATACGCTTTACCCCCAGTTCTGGTACGATCGCGGGTTGGAACCGCATGTGTATTACGAAGCTTCGGGGGTGATTATCGCTTTCGTATTGCTAGGCAAGCTGTTGGAAGAACGGGCCAAAAACAGTACCTCGTCGGCTATCCGGAGTTTGATGGGATTGCAGCCTAAGACGGCCCGGCGTGTGAAAGACGGGGCGGAAGAAGAAGTAGAGATCGCTTTTTTGCGGGTAGGCGATGTGGTGAGCGTCCGGCCGGGTGAAAAGATACCGGTCGACGGCCATTTGCTGCAAGGCAGTTCGTATGTGGACGAGAGCATGCTTACCGGCGAGCCGGTACCGGTGGCTAAAACGGCTTCCGACCGGGTGCTGGCCGGGACGATCAATCAAAAAGGAGCTTTTACGATGGTGGCTACCGGTGTGGGAAAGGCTACGGTTTTAGCACAAATCGTACAAATGGTGCAGGCGGCGCAGGGAAGTAAGGCCCCGGTACAGCGGATTGTGGATAAAATCAGCGCCGTGTTTGTGCCGGTGGTGGTCGGCATTGCGATACTTACCTTCGTTTGCTGGCTCTGGATAGGGGGAACGACTTATTTTTCGTATGCGTTGCTGTCGGCTGTTTCCGTATTGGTGATTGCTTGTCCGTGCGCGCTGGGGCTGGCTACGCCCACTGCCTTGATGGTAGGGATGGGCAAGGGGGCCGAACATCATATTCTCATCAAGGATGCTTTTGCGCTCGAAAATTTGTGTAAAGTCGATACGGTGGTGCTCGATAAAACGGGTACGCTTACTGCCGGAGTGCCCGAGGTAACCGATTCCTGGTGGCACTCGGAGGCTACGCGCGACGAACTCGATATGCTGTTTACCTTGGAAAACAAATCGGAACATCCTTTGGCTTCCGCGGTGATCGCCTGGCTGGATGGAACGGAAGCGGCAGAGGTGGATGGCGGCACTTTCGAGAGCTTAACCGGCCTCGGGATTCGGATGGAGAAGCAACAAACTACCTGGTGGATCGGCAGCAAGCGGTTTATGGAATCCTTAGGCGCAACTGTGCCGCCGGAAGCGACGGCTGAAATCGACCGTTGGCATCGCGAGGGGAAAAGCGTAGTGTATTATGGGCGTAACGCCGATTTGTTGGCAGTCCTGGCGATTGCCGACCAGCTGAAACCGACTTCGAAAGCGGCCGTGGATGCGCTGCGGGAGAAAGGCATCGAGGTGCATCTGCTTACCGGCGACGGAAACCGTACGGCCGAAACGATGGCTTCTTTTTTGGGTATTGCGGCGTTTAAGGCCGAGGTGCTTCCATCCGATAAAGAGGCGTATATTATGAAGTTGCAGGCCGAAGGGCATAAGGTGGCGATGGTGGGCGACGGGATCAACGATTCGCAGGCGTTGGCCCGGGCCGATGTCAGCATTGCGATGGGGAAGGGTACCGATATTGCGATGGATGTGGCAATGGTAACGTTGATTACTTCCGATTTGATGTTGTTGCCGGATGCCATCCGTTTGTCGCGCCGGACGGTACGTTTGATTCACCAGAATTTGTTTTGGGCCTTTATTTATAATCTGATCGGTATTCCGTTGGCGGCCGGGGTGCTGTATCCGGTGAACGGTTTGCTGCTGAATCCGATGTTGGCTAGCGCGGCGATGGCTTTCAGTTCGGTTTCGGTGGTGTTGAATAGCTTGCGGTTGAAGTTTATGAAATAAGGCGGAAAGGCTTCCCGTATGGAAGGCTGCTTCGGGAGAAAGGTTTCCGCAGGGTTTGCCGTTTGAAAGATGTTTTTACGAGAATAAGTATATGAATTTATAAAAGAACAAGATTATGGCAGTGCTTAGATTTAGAACGAATGCGAAATGTAATGGCTGTATTACGGCTATCGGCGTAAAATTGAACAAGGTCGTGGCGCCGGGCGACTGGTCGATCGATTTGAAAGATCCGAATAAGGCCCTCACGGTTACCACCGATTTGCCGGCGGAAGAAATCCGGAAAACCGTAGAAGAAGCCGGCTTTCAGGCGACATTGATCGAGTAAGGGTAGGAGCAGGCTCTTTGCCGGGGGCAAGTGTGCTGTGGGCAGAGGGCCGGAATGTAACGATAATTTATCTGCCGGATATGAAAAAACAACGATCCTTTCAGAGGGAAGAAGTGGCGAATGTGCTCACGCATGGCGCCGGAATGCTGTTCGGCCTGGTCGCGTTGGCCTTTTTGCTGCGCAAGGGGGTTGCTACGGGCGATCCGTGGGTGATCGGCAGTTTTGCCGTATACGGGGCTTGTATGACGCTTTCGTATGTTACTTCCACTTTTTACCATGCTTCTTTTCGCGCCAGGCGTAAACGTTTGCTCCGGCGTTTCGATCATAGTGCGATCTATCTGCATATAGCGGGTACGTATACGCCTTTTACCTTAGTGGCTCTTCGTACCGAAGGGTATTGGGGGTGGAGCTTGTTTGCGATTGTCTGGATAGCCGCCATCGTGGGCGTATGGCTTAGTTTTCGGAAGATGAAGAAGACCGATCACTTGAAAACCGCTTGTTATCTGGTAATGGGCTGGGTGGTGGTGATCGCTTTCAAACCGTTGTTGGATTTGCTTGGGCAAACCGGACGGATGGATGTGCTTTATTGGTTGATCGGCGGGGGGCTTTCGTATACGCTCGGCACGGTTTTCTTTTATCTCGACCGGTATAAATATATGCATCCTGTGTGGCATTTATTCGTGTTGGGCGGTTCGGTTTGTCATTTTCTGGCTATTTATAAGCTGGTATAAGGAGAAGCGCGAGCGCAGGCAGAGGGGTTTGGATTCCGGCTTTTTCCGGTTGCTTTGCGTACTTTTTCCGAATGCTTGGGGATGCCTCTTTCCGGATGCTTTCTTCATCTGTTTTCGCTCGTGTCTTTCTTGGGATACTTTCTCCGCTTGTTTTGGCATGTCTTTCTTCGGATACTTTAAAAAGAAAAGGTTTATACTTCCCTTTAACGGGTGAAGTATAAACCTTTTTCAGTCAAATTCCTACCGGTTAACCGGAAGCTCGTTAATACGCATCCGCCAGGCTTTCGCTTTTTAATTGCTTGTCGAACGAAGCTTTATCGAGCGACGTCGTCACATGCACCGTGACGGGTTCGCCCGGCAACAGATCGAAATAATTGTCCGAGAAGAAATTGTCGATACCATCGATGCTCAGGAATACGCCGCGGGCAAATACGTCGCTTTCTACCGTTACGTCGAAACCGCCGGCTGCCGGCACCGAAGTCATCCGGATATTCGCTTTCGGGAAATCGATGTTTTTAAAGCGGGTCAGGAAGTAATTATTGGTTACCACATCTCCATTTCCTTTTTCCGTAAAGCGGGCATTTACGAATACTTCATTCGGATTATGTCCGGCCAAAACATCCGTCAGCGGGGCGCTGAACTGTATCTTGCTGGCATTTGCCGGTACGGTAAGCTGTTCTTTCTTTTCATACACTACATTTCCTTTCAGATCCATTACCCGTAAGTCGAGCGTACCTTTCACCGGTTTCAACCGATCCGATACGATGTATACGTTCAGCTTTCCGTCTTCTTCGATAGGAGAAACCAAAATATCGTTGAACGCCTTGCGCGAGAAATAATGTTGGGCTTTCCAACGGCCGTAATAATCGCGGCTCGACCAGGAAGCTACCGGCCAGCAATCGTTATGTTGCCAGAATAAGGTGCCCATCGTATACGGCATTGCACGCCGATGGGCTTCGATAGCTGTCTTAATGGCATCGCCTTGCAGCAATTGACCCATATAGAGCAGATTGGGGAAATCTTTCGGTTGACGGTATTCGTTCAGCAGATACCATTCGATCAGGCCGTTGGCGTGACTGCCGCCGCGCTGGTGCGCCATCATCACATCCGAATAGATGGAGTGGTCGCGTTCCTCCGGAGCATATTTCAATACCGACTGGTATTCGGGGAACGATTGGAAGCCGTATTCCGAGAAGAAACGGGCCTTTACCTTATTGTAATTGGCGATGGAGTCTTTCGCATGCCATACGCCCCAGTAGTGAGCGTCGCCGTCTTTATTCCAAAGCAACTGGCCGGTTTCGCATTTTGCATCGGGGTTGCCGCCATAGGGCGACGAAGGCAAATAGTACGATTTCGGATCGTATTCTTTCACCACTTCCGGCAGTATTTTATGGAACACATCTTTATAGTCTTTCCGGATTTCCTCGGCTACTCCCAGCTTTTCATACCGCTGCTTCCAGCCCCAGTTGAACCAGGCCGTGTGCATTTCGTTATTGCCGCACCAGATCGCAATACAGGGATGATTGCGCAGACGAACCACATTGTCGATCGCTTCCTGGCGGATGTTTTCCAGCATGTCCGGATTCATCGGATAAATGCTGCAAGCAAACATAAAGTCTTGCCACACCAGAATGCCGTACCGGTCACAGAGATCGTAGAAAATATCGTTTTCATAGATACCGCCTCCCCAGATGCGCAGCATATTCATGTTCACGTTCACCGCATCGAGGATTGTTTTTTCATACCGTTCGTCGGTTACGCGAGGCAAGAAATTGTCCTGCGGGATATAGTTGGCACCTTTGGCGAATACTTTCTGGCCGTTCAGTTCGAAGTAGAAAGCATGTCCTTCCGCATCAGGTTCGTATACCACCCGGAGGCTACGCAAACCTAGGTTGGTTGTCTGGCTGTCGGCTGTCTGGCCGTCCAGGGCGATCGTTGCGGTGAAGGGATAGAGATGGGCTTCGCCCAAGCCGTTCGTCCACCAGAGTTTCGGATTGTTGACGGTCAGATCGGTTTCGATCAGGTTTGTCCCTTTTTTTACATGGGCTTTTTTAGTCCATACGTTTTTCACGCCTTCCGCACCGATGGTGAGCGTGGCTTCTCCCTCTTTGGCGGCAGTCAGGGTAATTCTGGCCTTGATGTCCGCCCGTCGTGCCGTTACTTTTTCCTGGATGTATTGTACGTTCTCAATGCGTGCGTCATTCCATCCGATCAGATAAACCGGACGCCAGATCCCGCTGGTAACGATGCGGGGGCCCCAGTCCCAGCCGTAATGATAGCCGGCTTTCCGGGCGAATACACTTACTTTTTTATCGAAAATGCCGCCGTTTTCCGATTGGTCGTTGCCGGCTTCCATCGGGTATTTCATAGCGTCGAATTTCGGAATATCTACTTTAATGGGCGAATGGAAGTAGATCCGCAATTCGTTTCCGTCTTTTTTGAGCAATCCTTTTACGCCGACCTGCCATTCGCGGAACATATTATTAGTCTTTAGGATGCACGAATCGTTCAGATAAACGTCGGCATACGTATCGAGTCCTTTGAAGTCGAGTTCGATATGTTGTTTGTCGAACACGTCGGGAGCCACATTGAGCGTGGTTTTGTACTCCCAGTCCTCTTTGTCCACCCATTGAATGGAACGCTCGTTGAGGCGATAGAAGGGATCTTCGATCAGTTGGTTATCCATCAGATCGGTCTGAACCACTCCCGGCACGGTGGCCGGATACCAGTCGTTCCCTCTCACGTGTTTAAAAGTCCACCCCGCACTGATCTCCTGCTTCGCCACCGAATCCGCGTGCACCGGAGCAGCCGCTACCAAAGCGGTAGCTAGGGCTACGGAGGAAATTGCTTTTTTGTAACTCATAAAATTTAGGTTTATAGATAGGTTGTTATTAAAATGATGTCAAATTATCCCGGTTCACCGGATTTTTTCCTTCCGGCGTATACAATCCGGCAATCCGGTCGGCATACGCTTTTTCTACTTTCCCCCTTACGATTTTCATCGTGCTGTTTACCATCCCATTTTGTTCGGTAAACGCTTCCGGGAGTATGGCAAATGCGGCCGGCAGCCAACGCTCGGGAAAAAGGCCGGCCAGATCGCCCCCTTTGCGGAACCGATTGATGCCGGCTTGCACTAAACCGATCGCCGCTTCTTTTCCGGCCTCCGTATCGAGCGAAAGGTGTTGCCGGTGGAGGTGTTTTTGGATGCGTTCTTTATTGGGAACGATCAAGGCTACCGTATAGGGTTGCTGATTATTA
>DBFJSK010000251.1:0-2492 GCA_048403675.1 Tannerellaceae bacterium
AATACAAAGACACCAGCCCGGCGCCGCCCAGACAAAGGCAAACCGCATGCGTCAGTCTGCGCCCCAGATGCCGGGCGATGGGGATCAGCAACAAGGCGAACAGCATCGCCACAAAATTATAAATGCCGAACAACTCCCCTACCTTATCCCCGGCCGTGGCATAACCGGCCGAAGCCGGATCGGTGGCGCCATACACATGTTCGGCAATCGCCGGGGTGGAATATACCCACATCGAGTAAAGCGCAAACCAAGCGAAAAACTGGCAAAGGCCCAGTTGAAGCATGACGCCGGGCATATGGAAAATATCGTGCATGATCTCCATGAATCCGTTTCGCCGAGGCTCTGAAGCGACCGGCGCAAAGCCTTCCTCAGCCTGAAATTCGGCCATCTCAGCCGGCGAATATTCTTTCGTTTTGAAAATCGTCCACAACACGCACGTAAGCAAAATAACAGCCCCCACGTAAAAAGCCATCTTCACATTATCGGCCACTTCGCCGGCCACGGCCGTATTCGAAAAGCCGAATACCTTATTCATCATACTCGGCAATAACGACCCTACCACGGCGCCGATCCCGATCAGGAAGGTCTGGATGGAAAAACCGGTGGTATGCTGTTCGTCCGGCAACATGTCTCCTACCAGGGCGCGGAAAGGTTCCATCGTGATATTGATCGAAGCATCCATCATCATCAACATGCCGGCCCCGATCAATACGGGCGAAAGAAGGGCATGCGTCTTTTCGGGCGAAAGGAAAAGTCCCGCATTCGGCATCAGGAAAAGCGCGATGGTGGTCAGGATGGCGCCTACCAGAAAGTAAGGTCGCCGGCGCCCGAGGCGACACCAGGTACGGTCGGAGTAATGGCCGATGATGGGTTGGATGATCATGCCTGTCAGCGGGGCGGCCAGCCAGAAAAGAGACAGTTGTTCGACGTCGGCTCCGTACGTTTGCAGGATACGGCTGGAGTTGGCATTCTGCAAGGCGAAACCGAACTGGATTCCGAGGAAACCGAAGGTCATATTCCAGATCTGCCAAAAACTCAAAAAGGGTTTTGTTTTCATGCGAATCGTATTTAAGGTATTATTTACAGGGGGCAAACTTACGTAATTATTCCGAATCCCATTCTTTTCTCTTTTCAAATTCGCCGCAAGAAATACAGCAAACGTTTTCGGAAGCACCCCCGCCGGCGGGCCTGCCCTACGGCAGGTCTGTGCCAGGCGCCCCGGCCCATCTATCCCGCGCGTGGGGAGATGCCGGCACGACGCGGCCACGCGATGCCTGCCCGCGTCTTCGGCTACGCGCCGCCCCCTGCCCGGCCGCTTCGTCAGCGCGTAGACTGTCTGACCACCAGATTCGTCTTAATCACCCGGCTCACGATCCGTTTGTCGTCGGCCAAACCGTCGAGACGGTTTTTCAGTAACTTCATCGCCGTCGCTCCCAGTTCATACCCGTGCTGATCGACCGAGGTCAGGAGCGGATCGCTCACTTCCCCCAGGTTATTATTCGTGAATCCGCACACCGCCACCTCGTCGGGAATTTTCAGCCCGCGGGCTTTTACCACATTCAGCACCCCGATGGCCGTTTCGTCGTTGACGGCGAAGAAAGCGTCGGGCGGCTCCGGCAGCTCCAACAGCGCGGGGGTCAGGCCGAGCGCATCCGTATAGTTATCGCAAATCTTAATCAGGGCCTTATCCACCGCCAAGGAGTGCCGCCGCAAAGCGTCTTCGTAGCCCATGCGCCGGTTGTTGGAAATAGCCAGGTGAGCCGGCGAACCGAAAAAGGCAATCCGGCGGCACCCGGTGCGAATCAGATGCTCGACGGCCGAAAAGACACCGGCATAATCGTCTACCACCACCCGGTCGGTCAGGATGCCCGGACAGATGCGGTCGAAAAAAACGATGGGTATATCACTGTCTATCAGCTCTTGGAAATGATCGTACCCGGTCGTGGTTTTCGCCACCGAGGCCAGTACGCCGCATACGCGGGCCTCCAACAGGGCTTGTGCCCCCTTCACCTCTTTTTCATAGTTTTCGTTGCTCTGGCTGATGATGACGCGATAGCCGCCCTTCTCGGCTTCGTCTTCAATGCCCGACAGGACGGACGAGAAAAAATAATGTACGATTTGAGGCAGAATCACCCCGATCGTACGGGTATTATTGGTACGCAAGCTCAGGGCCAACGCATTCGGTTTATATTTATGTTCTTTGGCATAGGCATTCACCATTTTTTTAGTTTCCTGGCTAATATCGGGATGGTCGGCCAGCGACCGCGAAACGGTAGATGGAGAAATAGAAAGTGCTTTCGCTATGTCTTTTATCGTGATTTGACGCTTTTTCATGGTTAACTTATTACGTTGTTTCAAATGTATGGATTTAGCGGTGAATATGCAAACGTTTGCGGAAACGTTTGCGTAGATTTATCTGAAAATTCGGAAAGATGAGAAGATAACCGCCTCGCATCTAAAATTATATTTGCACTTGGTAAGATTCGGAATGA
>DBFJSK010000252.1:0-3799 GCA_048403675.1 Tannerellaceae bacterium
TCAAAATCTTCCGGGAATGCAATATCGAACACGATTATTACCGCCACCTGGCCCGCTCGGAAAGCCGTCTTGTCCGAAAATGCTTCTTTCGAATAGAAGCCTGGCGATTTCAGGCTTACCAGCGGGTAGCCGTACACGCCGACCGCATCATCGCCGTATCGGAAACCGACGCCGCTTACCTGCGCCGCCAATTCCCCAACCGATCGGTGGAATTTATGCCCTGTTTTCATGCCCGCGAAACCATTACGGCCCGGCCTGGGCAGTCGGATTTCATTTTGTATCACGGCAAACTCTCGGTTGTCGAAAACGAGCGGGCGGCCCTGTTCCTGATCCGTTCGGTATTCAGCCGGCTCAACATACCCTGCGTGCTGGCCGGTATGGATCCCCCCGCCAGTTTATACACTGCCGCCGCCCCCTACCCGCATATCACCATAGAGGCGAATCCATCTACCCGTCGGATGGAAGAGTTGACGCAAAACGCCCATATTCATTTATTGGTCACGTTCCAAGATACGGGCCTGAAATTAAAATTATTGAACAGTCTTTTCGGGGGGCGGCATACGGTAGTGAACGCGCTTATGCTGGCGGGCAGCGGCCTCGACGCTCTTTGCCGGATAGCGGATACGCCTGACGAAATGATCCAGACTTGTCGCAGCCTGATGGAGCAACCGTTTACTACCGAGCTTATCGAAGAAAGGAAACAACGGTTATTTCCCACTTATTCGAACGCCTATCAGGCCGGGCGCCTTTGCCGGATGATTTTCGGATAGGGGCTACCTGTATGCCTACCGGACGACCATCTTCTCTACCTGGGGAAAATTTCAGGATTCGCTGCTCTATATAATCGCATGCAAACGAAGCCGCTTTTGAATTCTTTCAGCAGTTTCCAGTCTACGCTGCGGATTTTTGCAAGGCTCTCGTCATCCCAATTGTAAACATTGGAATAAAGAATATAGCGGCTATGTTCCCAATCCAGCGGAGCAAAGGAGCACGGATCGTCCGTCACCTCCGTCTCGCCGAAAACGGCATTCAGTGGAAAAGAAGCGGCGACTTCGGCCGGAGCGATCCGTTCGGCTTCCAGATAACGGATCATCTGGTTCCTCAACGCATAATACGGCATATGGCTGAGCACGCTATCCCAGGCCTTGGCTATTTTCTCCGGATAAATCCAGGCGTGCCCGCTGGCCAATACCAGGATCATGCAAAGAAAGAACGCCCGGACTTGCTTCGGTGTATAGGTTTGGAGAAGCAATTGGGCGGTAACCAAGGCAAATAAAATAAACAAGACCAGAAAATAACGATCGCCGAACGGGTTCGTGACGGGAAGGGTGACCCAAAGCAACACGAAAAGAACGCTTACATAAAGGAGTGCAAAAGAAGACCGGCACAAGAAAGCTCCCGCAGCCTTGAGGCCCATCTTGAAAACCGCGGCCAGAAAGAATAGCCATACGATAATCCGTCCCGAATCGACCATTCGAAAGCCAAAGCCCAACAGATTTTTGATCCCTTCACCCGCATCAGCCCACTGCCGGTGTTCCCGATAAGCAAAATCGGGCGCATACAGCCAATAACCGGTTTCGATTTTCCGGTAGACGAACCAGCTTCCCAAAGCAAACAATACCGGCAGAAAAGGAGGAAGAGCGTACGCAAGAGCCTCGCGAAGAGATTTTCTCCGGATCAAAAGCTGGATCAGAAGATAGCCTAGCCCCAGGCCCGCACAAACCACAAACCCGCGAAGGCTGACCAAGCCCAGGCAAAGCGCGGAGAGAGCAAGATACGCCCGTTTGTCGGCAAGCAGAAAACGAATACTTAACAAGGCGAAAAAACAAAGCAGAATATCCGGCGAAAGCAACAAGCTTTGCGTCAATAAGGCCGGCTCCAAGGCTAGGGCCAGGAAAAGCCAGGGAGCGTATCGGGGCGCCGTTGCTTCACACAACCGGTAAAGCTGCCAAAAGACGCCGAGGGAAAAGAGCGTGACTGACAGATGAGCCACAAGCAAACTCCGTCCCAACACAGTCCACAGACCGGCCAGGTAAAGATGGGCCAAAGGCGGTTCCGCTACATAATGGGCCGGATAGATAAACGAGAGAAAACCGTGTGTGCGCAAATAGTCGGCCGGCAAGGCATAACCGGCTGTGTGATCCCAAAAGAAACCGTGATGAAAGGTAAAGCATTTGCCTATCAAAAAGAGCAGGAGGAAACCATACAGCCAGCGGCGGGAAACGGCCTTGTTCGTTTGCCTGGCAGAAAACGAGTTTAGCGAAACGTTCATACTTCGGTTTCTTCGGCCAGAAGGGCCTGAATCCCCGCAACCACATACGGGCGCGCCAGATCTTCGGGTTTGAGAATAAGATCGTTCCACTGAAGCAAATCGATATCGATCGGAATCCGGCCGGACGCTTTATCCTGCGGCGTACGATGCAAGTCGCTTTCGATTCGTTTAAGCATACTTCTGATTTCGTCGGGAGCATACGGCGTATAAGCCATGCCCACCTGGTTCAGGAAGGTTTCCGCACCGGGACAATCCACCGGAGAAGTATAAACCGGAGCGGAGCAACGAAGCGAAGGAAACCGTGCGCGCAAATAACCGGCGGCAAGCGCCATATTCTTTTCCTTATCCACGTTGGAACCCAAACCTAAAAAAATCTGGTTCAAAAGTCTGTCTGCTTGTTTCATATCCGGAGTTGGCGTTTGTTCTCCCCCGCCGGCTGCCCCCTCGGGGTTGCCCCGGTTGGGGATACGCGTTTTTGCCCGCAAAGCTATAAAAAAATACCTAGTAATCGGTATTGACGGTATTAAGTTTTAGACCTACCTTTGCACCACATTTGAAAGGACATGAGATTATCAGAACTTCGCACAGGCGAAAAAGGGGTTATTGTCAAAGTGATGGGCCGCGGAGCGTTCCGGAAGCGGATTATCGAAATGGGATTTATCCGCGGGAAAGAAGTGGTCGTCATTCAAAATGCGCCGCTCAAAGATCCGATTCATTACCGGGTAATGGGATACGACGTATCCTTGCGTCGGAACGACGCGGCGCTGATCGAAGTGGTAAGCGCCGCCGAATTCGAACGGGAGCATGCGACCGATGAAAATGAAAACCGGTCGGCCGATTCGTTTATCCTGCCTTCCGCCGATTCCTTGGAAGCCATCGCCTTACATAAAGGGAAAACCATCAATGTGGCGCTGGTAGGAAATCCGAATTGCGGAAAAACTTCGCTGTTCAATTTCGCTTCGGGAGCCCACGAACATGTAGGCAACTACAGCGGCGTAACGGTCGATGCCAAAGAAGGCACATTCCGCCAGAACGGCTATACGTTCCGGATCGTCGATCTGCCGGGCACCTACTCGCTATCGGCTTACACGCCGGAAGAACGCTATGTCCGCCAACACTTGAATGAAGCCCAACCCGACGTCGTGATTAACATTCTCGACGCCTCCAACCTTGAACGGAACCTGTACCTGACCTGCCAACTGATCGATATGGACGTACGCATGGTGATCGCGCTGAACATGTACGACGAGTTGGAAAAACACGGTAACAAATTCGATTACGAAACCCTCTCGAAAATGATCGGCGCCCCGATTATTCCCACCATCAGCAAAACCGGTTTCGGCATCCAGGAACTTTTCGACCGGGTTATCAAAGTATACGAAGAAGAAGATCCGGTAATCCGGCACATCCACATCAATTACGGAGAGTCGCTGGAAAAAGGAATCACGAATACAAAAAAAGCCTTAAAAGAAAACGGCAATATCGAGAAAAGCCTCTCGAAACGCTACCTTTCCATCAAGCTATTGG
>DBFJSK010000253.1:0-2085 GCA_048403675.1 Tannerellaceae bacterium
TAGGCAGGCTCCAGGGAGCTCGGTAACAGGCTTTGGAAAGCGCTGTAGCTTCCGAATCGCCGGTAAAGCATTTGGCCGTGTCGTTCCAACGCACTTCCCGGCCTATCCGACAGGAGATATTGGCCAGATGAGCCATTTTGGCAACCCTGGCTCCGATAGCAATATCGGCGGTCGGCAGTTCGCGGGTTTTCACGCATTCCAATAGATTGCCTACGTGCTTATATAATCCTTTTCCTTCGCCTCTGCGGAAGGGTACAGCCTCCATGCGTGCAGCTTTATCGGCTACCACCGGGATCACTTCCCAGCCGGCTCTGTCAAGCACGAGCGTACCGTTTTCTCCGTAAAAGGCCAACCCTTCTTTTCGGTTATACAATCCGTGATTGATGCCGCAGGCATGATCCCAAATGATATTATATTCCGGATAGGCGTAAGTAGCCATCAGCGTGTCGGGCGTTTCCATCGCGTCGTGGGGGTAAGCGAATTTGCCCCCGCTTCCGGATACGCGAGGAGGCAATCCGGCCTGCATCCCTTCCAAGGCGTAATCAAGCAGATGGACGCCCCAGTCCGACATCAAGCCGCCGGCATAATCCCAGAAGAACCGAAAATTGTAATGAAAGCGGTAGGGGTTGAAAGGACGTCGAGGCGCCGGGCCCAGCCACATATCGTAATCTACGCCGGCAGGGACGGCGGTATCCGGCAACACGGGAAGGGTAGGTTTGCCATCCTGGTACGCCCATACCTTGACCGTACGTATCCGGCCGATGTTTCCGGATTTCAGGTAGGCGGCCGCTTCATCCCAATGCGGGTCGCTCCGTTGCCATTGGCCTACCTGTACGATCCGGTTGTAACGGCGCGTCGCTTTCACCATCAGGTCGCATTCTTCGATGGTGTTGGCGAGCGGCTTTTCTACGTATACGTCTTTTCCGGCCTCGCAAGCTGCGATGGTCGGGAGACAGTGCCAATGATCGGGGGTGCCGATAATCACCAGGTCAATATCTTTGTTGTCGATGACGCGCCGCCAATCTTTATAGAGATGGGGCACTTTCTTACCGGTCTTCTTTTCGGTGTCGGCCGCACGTTTGTGCAACCATTCATCGTCCACATCGCAAAGCGCTACACATTCCGTTTCCGGATAATCAAGGAAAGTGCCGAGATCGGCGAATCCCATGCTGCGGCAACCGATTAAAGCTACTTTGATTTTGTTGCTGGGGGCTGCTGCACCGTAAACCGATGCGTAGCCCTTTCCAAAAAGGGGAGATAGCCCTAAACCCACGGCGGAAAGGGCAGACTTTTGTATAAAATCTCTTCTGTTCATGGTATATTTTTAAGATGTGTTCCTATCACCGGATTGCAATGATACGAAAAATAGTCGTATCTTTGTGCCCGCAAATCAATAAAATGAAGCATGGTGTTTACCAATAGTACCCATTGGTACGTCTTATATACAGCTCCACGCGCTGAAAAACAAGTGAAAGAAAGATTGGATGCCAAAGGCGTGGAGTGTTGGTTACCTTTGCATCGAACGCCTCGCGTATGGTCGGACCGCGTAAAGATGGTCGATATTCCCTTATTTAGTTCCTATATCTTCGTACGTTGTTCCGACCCGGTACTTCGCACGTTGATCCAGGTATACGGCGTATCCCGTATCGTTTATTACAACGGGAAACCGGCTCTTGTGCGGCAACAGGAAATCGATGCGATCAAAGCCTTCCTGGAGCAAGCTTCCGAACATGCGCTCGTGCCCGGCGACGAGGTGGAGATTCTTTGCGGAGCGATGAAACACGTCTCCGGAAAAGTGAAAAAGATAAAGAAGAACCATTTGTTGCTCTATCTGGAACAACTGGGCGCCACCGTCTGTGTCAAACTCGACGATGTGGCCCGGGTAAACCGTCTGTTAAAATAAGGTGCTATAAATATAGTCCAGATCGACATGGCGGCGTATCAGGTCGGCCAGTTTGTCGTACTGCGTTTCTTTGAAGGCGGCGTAATCGAAGGCGGGGGCGGCGGTTTGGGCGCTGTCGAATCCGGCCGCCAGGTGATCCAGCACGACCGGGTTATCCAGAATACCGTGTAAATAGCTTCCCC
>DBFJSK010000254.1:0-7088 GCA_048403675.1 Tannerellaceae bacterium
AGCAGGAATTAGTACATGAAAAGGAATCGTTGCTGGCTTCGGAAGAAAAGTTGCTGAGGGCCAAGGAACGGGCGGAAGAGGCAAGCCGTATGAAAAGCGCTTTCCTGGCGAATATGAGCCATGAAATTCGTACGCCACTCAATGCGATTGTGGGATTCTCGGGCTTGTTGTGCGATCCTTCTACCTCTGCCGAGGAACGGGGGGAATATACGGCGATTATTCATAATAATACGGAGTTGCTGTTGAATTTGGTGAACGACGTGCTCGACTTGTCGCGGATGGAGACGGGAGATATGAATTTCCAGCTCGATTGGTATGATTTGAACGATTGTTGCCAACGGGCGCTCGATAGTATACGGCACCGGCTTCCTGAAGGGGTAAAGCTCACATTCGTGCCCTCTTCTGATCCGGTTGTTCTCTATACCGACCGGTTGCGTTTGCAACAATTGCTGACGAATTTGCTTACCAATGCGGCCAAGTTTACCGAAGAAGGTGAAATTACGCTCGCCTGCCGCGTGCTTCCGGATAGGGGCGGGGTGGAAATATCGGTGACGGATACCGGGTGCGGCATTCCGCTGGAAAAACAGGCGGATGTTTTTAAACGTTTCGAAAAGCTCGACGATTATAAGCCGGGGGCCGGACTGGGCCTGTCGATTTGCCGCATCATCGCCGATCGTTTAGGAGGCACAATCTCCATTGATGCTACCTATACGGTGGGGGCTCGGTTTGTCTTTATTCATCCTTGTGAAAAGCCCGGCGAAGCTTGTGATCGACCCACAACAATACCAGACTGAGAACGCCGATATAAAGGTAAAAGTGTAGCTCGCCCCAGCGAATAAAGGGGATAGATAGCCGGGGGAGATCTATATAGAACAGGGCGGCTATCGCCAGACCGGCCATCAGGGCGGACGCCAGGGATACCAGCAGGATGCCGATCCGTTCGTTGCGTTTTTGCCGGCGCACGGCTTCTTGCATGACTTGCTGCATCACGCGAAAGCGGAAAGCAGGCGGAAGTTCTTTTTCAGGGAGCTGCCGGAAAAGATCTTCCCATTTATCGGGGTGTTGCGGGTGTTTATCCATTTTCTTTTTCCTCCATACGTTTCATAATCAGGAATAATTTTTTCCGTATCCGGAAAAGTTTTGTTTTCACGTTCGAAGCGCTGAGCCCGGTGATCGAGACGATTTCTTCGATCGTTTTTTCTTTTTGGTAAAAGAGCAGGACGAGGGCTCGCTCGTCGGGCGGCAGTTGGGCCAGGGCGCTTTCCAGCCGGTTTATTTGTTCGGCGGGGGAAGGATGTCCCAAAAAGTCGTCGGCCTCTTCTTCCGATACGTTTTCCAGCGCCGAGTTTTCGAGAGCCAGGAATTCATATTGCCTTTTTCGCGTGTGCGAGATCGCCGTATTGTAGGCGATCCGGTAAAGCCAAGTCGAAAAACTACTGCTTCCTTTGAACGAGGCGAGATTCCGAAAAGCTTTTACAAAGGTGTCCTGGGCCAGTTCTTCCGCATCTTCCCGACTGCCGACCACCCGGAAAATAAGGGTGTGGATGGGGCGGCTGTATTTGTCGAGCAAATAGCCGAAGCTGGCCGTGTCTCCGGCTTGTATCCTTTCGATGTAATATGTATCGGTGTACGATTCCATTGCTATATAATGGACGCTCGGAGAACTGCCAGGTTACACGTTGCCCTGACAAAAATAATTATTTTTTTTGTGGGAAAAGTTGTAACCGGCACCGAAAGGCGGCGTCAAATAAGCAAACGAAATTAATTAACCTATTAAAACGTATCGATTATGATGAGTTTTCTTACCGCTCCGCTGATTGTCGGAATTGTATGTGCCGGGATTTACGGCTTGTTTGAATTGTTTGTACGCAAAAGAGAGCGTTTGGCGATTATTGAAAAAATCGGCGATAAGCTGGATGCTTCAGCTTTCGAAGGGAAATTGGGCCTTCCCAGTTATATCGGCCGTTTTTCCTTTAACAGTTTAAAAGTCGGCTGTCTGTTGACAGGTATCGGGCTGGGGCTGTTGGTGGGCTTTATCATCAATGCTTCGCTGGTATGTAATGCTTCGTTTTATGATAGAAGTTGGTATCAGGGCGAGATTGCCGGAACGGCTTACGGCGCTTCGGTGTTGTTGTTCGGCGGCCTGGGGTTGATCGTGGCTTTTATTATCGAATTGAAGATGTCGAAGGATAAAAAGTAAAGGGAAGAAGAAGCCGCCGGGTGCGGAGTTTTTGCCTACGGAAGGGAAAGGCACGCTGCTTACGGCGTGCCTTTTTATTTTATAAATAGATTTCTCCGAAGAAGGACGGGCAATGGAAATCGGGTTTTTCCAAAGCAATGGGATTCCAACTCACGAAATGGGGTTCGTCGGTATCGTCGGCGCATTTATAGAAGTTGCCCAGGATTTTTTCGGGCAAGTGATGCGGATCGATGCCCATCAGCGTGAAGGGGATACAGACAAACAGATCCCACGACTGAAGTCCGGGTTTCTCGGAAAAGTTTTGCTCTCTCAGCGGCGAATAGCGACGGATCAGCGCATATTCGTCGGTGGTGAGCGAGCGTTTGATTTCGCGCGATTGGCGACGGGCGGCGTCGCAGGTGCCCACGCAGTTGAATTCAAAGTTCATGTAGTTGTGATCATCGACGGTTTTCATGAAGAATTCCACGCAACTGTCTTTATGCACGGGCGAATTGTCGGAGTGATAAAGGGCTTTGAGGGTATTGCCTCTGACAAAGAAGTGGATGTAGAGATTGGTGTCGGTACGGGCAATATCGAAGGAAGCGACGGGCTTGTAGGGATAGTCTTCCCAGTTGGCCGTATCGATGTATTCTCGTTGGGCTTTTGTTTCCATCAGGTAGCCGATCGACGATAAGTCCAGCACATCCAGCGTAGGTAATAAAGGAACTTTTAGTCTTTTCATTTTAATTATAGATTTGAAGTAATGGTAATTGGAGATAGGTGGTCAGTACGATCGACAATACGCCTATAATGGAAAGCCCTATAATGAGGGTGCCTACAATCCGGTTCAGCAACCAGATGCCTCGTACGTTGAACCATTTTCTTAGCTTGGCTACGACGTAGGTGATGCCGAACCACCAAAGGATTGCCCCCAGACCGATGAATAACAACCCCATGACCAGCATTCCTACCGAGTATTCGGGCAGCACGAAGGCAAACCTGGCGAAAAGGCCGATATAGAGCAGCACGATGAGTACGTTGCTGAAAGTCAGGAGGAAGGCGGTAATGAAATCCTGGGTGAAGGAGAGTTTTTTTTCCCGTTGTTTTTTCAGGCTTTTTACCGGATTGCTGCGGTAAATGTAATAACCGAAAAAGCCGAGCACGATGCTTCCCGCCAGTTGCAGCGGGGTTTGGTTGGCCTCTACGAAGTTCACCACGACGCCCATGCCAAGGCAGGTCAGCGCAGCATAAATGACGTCGGATAAAGCCGCTCCCAGACCGGTGACGAATCCGTGCCAACGCCCTTTGTTGAGGGTGCGTTGAATGCACAACATACCGATTGGGCCCATCGGGGCGGAGACGAGTATGCCTATCACTAATCCTTTACTTATTATTCCAAGCATTCCTGTTCGCGTGTGCTTTGTTTCGCGGGCAAAGATACGCCCATTTAACGATAAAAAAAGGTAAAAACAAAAAAATGGCCTAAAGTGTGGAGCTTTAGGCCAGGTTTTTTCAGGGTTCGGAGTCTCTACGCCGGTTTGCCCGGATAATGCGGACTGTATAAAAGCGTCGTCTTACGGGTGAGGGGATGTCCTTCTTTTACAAATTCTTCGCCCCGTTCCTCCATATGGTCGGCAAGCGCCTGTCGCATGTCTGCCAGACTGGAGGCATAGGCGGCGTCCGCCGCACAATTATGGGTTTCATGCGGATCTTTTTGAAGGTCGAAAAGTTGTTCCTTACCGTTATGGAAGTTCCAGATGTATTTCTTCTTTCCGTCGGTTAGGGCGATCCAGTAATTATCGTCGCTGTAACAAGTGGCATGTTCCAGATCGATATACTTGCGCCAGCCTTCGGCGTTTCCCTGCACCAGGGCCAGCAACGAGCGGCCGTCCATATCGGAAGGTACTTTTCCGCCGGCCACTTCGAGGAAGGTGGGAAGGAAATCGCGGAGTTCCACAGGCTGGTCGATCCGTGTTCCGGCAGCCGTCGGCAGCCGGAGGGAGGAAGGCCATTTCACGATATAGGGAATATGGGCCGAACCCTCGTACGGATAGGTTTTCCGCCAATGGTAATGATCGCCCATCATGTCGCCGTGATCGGCGGTAAAACAGATCAAAGCGTCATTGTACATCCCTTTGTCTTTCAAGGCCTGTATGATTGCGCCGATCTGATCGTCGATGAACGTGATGTTGGCATAGTAATGGCGCCGCGAGCGAATGGCGTAGTCGTCTCCGAAATTGCCGAAGGGGGCGTCGGAAGAAACCTTGGACGCGTCGAGCGGCGTAGCGTATTTTTCGCACCAATCGCCGACGGCCGGAGCGGCAATCGGCTTGTCTTTATACAGATCGAGATACCGCTGAGGCGGATCGTACGGGCTATGGGGCCGGGCGAAGGATACTTTCAGGAAAAGCGGGCGCTCGTCGTCGTAATGGCGGATCAGTTCGGTCGCTGTTTGGCCTGTCCAGGCGGTCGGATGCAGTCGTTCTTCCAGCCGGTAAGTGCCGGCTGCATGATCGTTCCAACCGATACCCGTCAGATCCGGGTTTTTCCCGGGGGCTTGCAACTGGAACCAGGCATGGTAGTCGCTCACGAAGTCGGGGCTTTCCACGCGTCCGCTTTCGTCGATCAGGGTGGCGTGGAAGCCATGCAACGCTTTTTGCGGGAACCAGTGCATTTTCCCAATGCCGAATGTATAATAGCCCAACTCGCGCAGCATGCGGGGCATTTCATAGGGATATTTTTCCGCCATTCTTCCGTATCCGAGCATCCCGTGATGCCAAGGGGAGAGTCCGGTCAGCAGCCCCGCACGTCCCGGCGTGCTGCTGGGGGCCGAGGAATACCCCGATACGAATAACGTACCTTCGGCGGCTAATTGGTCGAGATGCGGGGAAATAACGGCTGGGTTACCCATACAGCCCAATGCGTCACCGCGTTGCTGATCGGTCATCAACAGAATGATATGGGGCTGTTTGCGGGGCGGTTTCTGCTGCGGCGATGAAGGTATGGTGGCAGAAGAAGCGGAAAAAGAAGTGCTCTGCTCTTCCGCTCCGTCGGTAGCACCCGAAGCGATATGCTTCCAACCTAAGGGGGCGATCAGCGAAGATTTAAGAAAAAGGCGTCTTTTCATGGCCGGGCGATTTTGAGCGTATTATAACGTACACCTTTCAAAATGTCTTGCAGTTGATAGACGATTTCCGGATGTTGAAACGCCTGATTGTTTTGTTCGTATACCTGGCGCATATCATACAATTGCGGTTCTTTGGAATAACCGGTTTCGATTTTAGGCCCCCAGGGTACCATTTTCGGCCCGTAGCTGGTTTCAATATATTTCCAGTCCTTGGTGCGTACCGACAGGGTGTGATCGGAAGCTTGTTCGATGACCCACGGGCGGTCTACGTTGCTTTTGCCCAACCAGGTACTCAGATAATCGTAGCTGTCGGGAGCGGCGCCTTCAGGCAGCCGTGACTGCGTGAGCGTGGAGAGCGACCGGAACCAGTCGATTTGGGAAACTAAGGCATCCGATACGGCCGGCTGTTTGATCTCTTTCGGCCAGCGAACAATGGCCGGAATACGCGTGCCGGCTTCGAAAGCACTGTACTTGCCTCCTCTGAGCGGGCCGCCGGGCTTATGATCGCCTAGCAGTTCTTCGGCGCGATCGGCATACCCGTCGTCTACTACCGGGCCGTTATCGCTGGAAAGGATGATGAGCGTATTTTCCGTAAGGCCCAAGGCGTCGAGGGTAGAGAGAAGTTGTCCTACGCTCCAGTCGAATTGTTCGATGGCATCCCCCCGGAGGCCCATCGGGTTTTTGCCCCGGAAACGTTCGTGCGGGAAACGGGGCACATGCACGTCGTTGGTGGCGAAATACATAAAGAAAGGCCGATCCTGATTCGCCTTGATAAAGTCGATGGCATGGGTCGTGATCGAGTCGGCGATATTTTCGTCTTTCCAGAGCGCTTTGCCGCCCCCTTTCATGTACCCGATGCGGCCGATGCCGTTCACAATCGCCATATCATGGCCGTGGCTATGTTTGAGGTTGTAAAGCAGTTCGGGATGATCTTTGCCGAGCGGTTCGCCCTCGAAAGGCTTTTCATAGCTCACTTCGATCGGGGCGCTCGGATCGTAATTGGCTACTTTCCCGTTTTCGATGAATACGCAGGGAACGCGGTCGGCTGTAGCCGCCATGATGTAAGAATAATCGAATCCGATGTCGGCCAGGGCCATCGGCAGCGGAGCATTCCAATCCTGCTGACCTTCTTTGTCTCCCAATCCCAGATGCCATTTTCCCAAAGCGGCCGTGGCATAGCCTGCGTTTTTGAACATGTCGGCCAACGTATAACGTTCCGGTCGGATAATCATGCCGGCGTTTCCGGCAGCAATGTCGGTGCCCGGTTTGCGCCAGGCATATTCACCTGTCAGCATCGAGTAGCGTGACGGGGTACTGGTGGCGGCCGTAGCGTGTGCGTTGGTAAAACGAATCCCTTCGCCGGCCAGCCGGTTGACGTTGGGCGTGGATACCTGCGTACCCCCGTAGCATTCCAGGTCGCCATAGCCTAAATCGTCGGCATAAATAAAAAGCACGTTCGGTAAGGAGTGGGCGTTTGTTTTTTTCTGCTGAGCTTGTAAGGCACCGGTGGCCAAAAAGCTGGCGCCTAGTCCCAGGATCAGTGTTGATTTCATGTCGGTTAATTATTTAGATGTTAATAGTTGCTTGGCCTCGAAAGCGAGCGCAGGCACACACTTCAAGGGGTAAACCTTTGGCAAACCGGCGCATTGCGGCCCCGGAGTTTATTTTCGGGGCTGATTTTCCGTAAAAGAATCCGTAAATATCGTCATTTAATAAGTTACAGGCAAGTGTTCGGATAGAATAAATCCGGCGGAAAAATCCGGCGGCGACTGCCGGCAAACG
>DBFJSK010000255.1:0-3271 GCA_048403675.1 Tannerellaceae bacterium
CAAGTCAGCCAAGACATAAACCTGCTATGGGGAGGCGACGTTACGATAGTCGGTACGCCGCATCAGCATAGCGACTATGCCATAGACGCTACCAGGAGGCACCCCGGGCAGGTGGGGAATCCGGATATGCGCATCTATAGAAGCATGCCGAAATTTGCTTGGGACGCGGCCAGTTTACGAGGGCACGGCGGGTCGCTAGGCGAGGCGATGAATTATTTCAGACAAGGAAAGAGGGATACGCATACGCATCCGACACATATTTACTATTTGGTGGAATTTACGTTGCCCGGCAAGAAGTTGAATGATATGGTAGGGGGTATCACTGGCGGCAGGGAAGGAACTCCAAGCACCCCTACTAAATTCGGAGGCAAAAATGAAAGTACAAGCGAATTTGGTATGGAAAGCGGATTTTTCAGCGTAGACATGGCTCATGCGGATGACATCTTAAGTACGGTTCCCGGAGTAAGAAGCCGAGTGATTGCTTCCACGGGAGCCATGCCCGACGTTATCAAACAGCCGGGAAGGAATTGGAAACATACCAATCAGGTTGACCAAACAGGATGGTAGGAGAACCGCATAACAAAGGAGATGGAGAGAAGGCCTACAGCGCATAAGGGGCAGCCGGGTGTGTGACACTACCCGGGGGAAAACGGTTATAGCTCTCTTCGGCACCGACCGACCGGCCGAAAGCCCGAAAAAAGTTCTCTATCTACTCCACAGCCCCGATACGAACAACGCTCCGACAATCGACCCGCCGAAAGCCTGCGAAAAAGGGCTGCCCGGTATAGAAACGAAATGCCGGAAGTTTTTTATCTCCTCCCCGCATTTCGTTCTCCTACATCCGGCAGCCCCCCTCGGGCACACGATAGACCACCCCGAAAAACAGGCCGGTTTTATCGCTCTTCGGTCTATCCGGCCCTCCTATCGATGGTCGAGAGCCGTTCCTGTCTGTTTTTTCCGGTGATTTCTTAGCCGTTCATCGAAGCCAGGAACTCCATATTATCGGAAGTCTGTTCCATGCGCTTCTTCACAAATTCCATCGCTTCCATCGAGTTCATGTCGGCCAGGTACTTGCGTAAGATCCACATCCGGTTCAGCGTGCTTTCATCCTGCAACAGATCGTCGCGACGCGTGCTCGAAGCCGTAATATCCACGGCCGGGTAAACACGTTTGTTGGACAATTTGCGGTCGAGCTGCAACTCCATGTTGCCTGTGCCCTTGAATTCTTCGAAAATCACATCGTCCATCTTCGAACCCGTCTCCGTCAACGCCGTAGCCAGGATGGTGAGGCTGCCGCCATTCTCGATGTTACGCGCGGCGCCGAAGAAACGTTTGGGTTTCTGGAGCGCGTTGGCGTCCACGCCGCCCGACAGCACCTTGCCGGAAGCCGGCTGCACCGTATTGTAAGCGCGGGCCAGGCGGGTGATGGAGTCCAGCAAAATCACTACGTCGTGACCGCATTCCACCATGCGTTTGGCTTTGTTGAGTACGATCTCGGCAATCTTCACGTGGCGTTCGGCCGGTTCGTCGAAGGTAGAAGCAATCACTTCCGCGTCTACGCTGCGGGCCATGTCGGTTACTTCCTCCGGGCGTTCGTCAATCAAGAGGATAATCATATAGACTTCCGGATGATTGGCGGCGATGGCGTTGGCAATGTCTTTGAGCAACATCGTCTTACCTGTCTTGGGCTGGGCTACGATCAGTCCGCGCTGGCCTTTACCGATGGGCGAGAACAGATCCACCACACGTACGGCGATATTATCGTATACTTTGGGGGCCTTGCGGGCGGTGAGCATGAATTTTTCGTCGGGGAAAAGGGGCGTCAGGTGATCGAAAGGAACCCTGTCGCGCACTTCCTCGGGGGTGCGGCCGTTGATGTGGTCTACTTTGACCAGGGGGAAGTATTTCTCGCCTTCTTTGGGCGGCCGGATCGGGCCTTCCACGATGTCGCCTGTTTTGAGGCCGAACAGTTTGATTTGCGATTGCGATACGTAGATGTCGTCGGGCGACGTGAGGTAGTTATAGTCCGACGAGCGCAGGAAGCCGTAGCCGTCGGGCATCATTTCCAGCACGCCGGTGCCGATCAGGATGCCGTCGAATTCGTACTGTTTATCTTGCGGCTGGTTGTTGGCGGCGCCTCCCTGGCGGTTGTTATTGTTGTTGTGATTGTTCTGGCGTACCGGGCGTCCGGCTCCCCCGGCATTCGGGTTCGAAGCAGTGTCGCCCGAACGGTTCGCATCGGATTTGGAGGGGGTGAAGGGGAAGATCTGGTCGAGCACCGAGTTGGCGTCGGGGTGGCGGAATACCACGCGTTTGGGGGTTTCTCCTTCGGCCGGAGCCTGTGCGGGGGCCGTTTCGGCTGTGGATGCCGGGGCTTGTTCCTTGTGGGCGGCTCCGAGGTCTTCACCTGCTTCTCCTTCGGCTACTACCGGGGGCAACAGGGGTTTTTCCGATGCGCCGCCGGCGGCAACAGGTGCTCCCGGCGTTCCCTGCGTTCCCTGCGTAATACGGTCGGTTCTTTCCGCACGGCCGGCTTCTTCGCCCCGACGGGGGCCTCCTTCCGCGGGCCGGCTCTGCGGCTCTGCGGCTTCGGCGGCCTGTTCGGCAGGTGCCTGTTTAGGCAATTGGATCTGCTTGACGGGTTTCTCGGGCTTCGCTTCGGCGGGGGGCAGTTCGGTGACGGTGGAAATGGTTTCCGTTTTTTTCGAAACGACTACTTCGTCGCCTTCGGTGGCCGGAAGGGTGGCGCCGGCTACTTTTTCTTTCTTTTCGATGCGGACTCTTTTTTTCCGTTCGTTTTGTTCTTTCTTTTCTGCAGGCCCGGCAGCGGGTGAGACGGTTTTTTCGGAAACGCCTTCGGGGGCAGCGGCGGGCGTTTCGCCGGCGGCTTTGGCTCTGGCTTCGGCTTCGGCCGCTTTAGCCGCCTTGGAGGGGCGACCGCGTTTGCGGCCCGGTTCGGGACGGTTCTGCTCGGCTTTCTTTGCTTCTTTTTCTTTCATCTTTTCGACGTGAATTCCGGCAAAGGAGATGGCTTGTTCGTCGAGAATACGGTATACCAATTCTTCTTTTTTAAGGCTGCCTACCTTGGTAATTCCTAATTCTTCCGCGATGCTTTGAAGCTCGGGAAGAAGTTTCTCATTTAGTTCTAGAATGTTATATTTTTGCATATTGAGAAGTGAATGATATAAATGCCCGGACGCATCTCACATACGGTCGATAAGACGTATGAGCGCGGAGGTCATTGTATCTTATTTAATTAAAAATAAAAATG
>DBFJSK010000256.1:0-9460 GCA_048403675.1 Tannerellaceae bacterium
CCTGAACAGGCGTCCCAGTTTCCCCGGCGCGTGTCCGGACTGAGTTGTACGGCGCCATAGGGGGCGGTTGCTCCCGGGTAGGTGTGGCCGTGGAAACCGGTTCCGATAAAGGGATCTACCTGGTCGACGAAAGGTTGCGCCGACGGCGCTGCGCCGCCCAGCAGGACGGCAGTTCCTAGAATAAAGATGGGTTTTATCATTATATGGTAAGTTTTTTAGTGGATATTCTTTTTTCCCCGGCGGGGGGTACGCGGGCCGGTGGGTTCGTTGTTTTCTTTACTTCACGAATCGCGAAAAGGGTAAGATTTGCAACGGAATGGCATCCGACTGGTAGTATATTTCCAGTTTCTGGCCCATATAATCGTCGAAATATTCTACTTTTATTTCGTGCAATCCTTTGGTGAGTTCCACCGCGCCTTGTTTCATGTCGGGCGAGTGGGAGCCGTCGTTATCGATGATCTCTTTGCCGTCGATATAAACTTTGCTGCCGTCGTCGGAAATGACGCCGAATGTGTAGCGGCCGTCGGCGGGGATGTCCAGACGGGTGGTGAATAAAACGGCAAAGTGGTCTTTTTCTTCCACATTCAATTCATCGAGGGTAAATTCATGGACATAGCCTTCGCGGGTTGGCTTGCCGAGTGTGCGAAAATCAGGCAGGTTTGTTTCCCGCATGTTCTCATAGTATTTATAAGCTACTTTGGGCGTTTCTCCTTCCGGGAGTACGCGGATGAAAGCATCGGTTACTTTGCCGGGTTGCCCGTTGCGGTAAACGACGGCCCGCACGATGTTCGAATTTTCCAAAGTAAAAGGAGCTTCATATTTTATTGCTTGCTCGGTTGGCAGGGAGCCGTCGAGGGTATAGTAAATTTGGCCCCCCTGCACGTCGGCGGTCATAGTCACGGTCGTTTTTTCTTTGAAGAAACCTTCCGTGGGCACAATAAACGGTATCGGTACATAGATCTTGTCTGTTTTCGGTTCGAAGGCTTCGCTGATGAATTTGCCGATACATTCCTGGGGAAGCGATACGCCCAGCAATCCGCCTACGGTGGCGGCGATGTCGCAAATCAGATTCGTATGTTCCAATACTTTTCCTTTGGTTACATTTCCACCGTACAGGATGATCGGGATTTCGCGCTCGGCTTCGGTGTCGCCTCCGTGCGAGGAGCCCAGCCCTCCGTGGTCGGCTGTGACGATAATTACGGTTTCATCCAGCAATCCCGTTTCTTTGAGCCGGTCTATAAGGCCGCCTACGATGGAGTCGAAGTGAGTGATGGTGGCCAGGTATTCTTCCGATTCATGGCCGCTTTCGTGACCTACATGATCGGTTTGATTGATCGAGACAAAAAGAAATTCGGGTTTGTCTGCGAAAAAGGCGTCGATGGCTTGTGTAAGCGTCTGGTCGTAATCCAGGCCGGTCACGGCTTTGTCGGCTACGCTTATGTCGTACATTCGGTCTTGTTCCGTCCATTCGTAAAACAAATAAACTTTCGCTTCGGGGCGCTGGGTCTTGATATGATCGAAGATGGTTGGAAACAATCCTTTTTTGTTTTTTACACTCGGTTCGATGGCATGCATATCGGGTTGCCAGTCGTTATCGGTTACTCCGTGCATTTCGATAAGGGTTCCGCTGACCATCGACATCCAATTCTGGCTGCTGGAGGTCGGGCGCATGCAGCGCGCTTTGGTCGAGATGGCGCCATTGTCGATCATGCGGTTGAAATTGGGCGTATGAGCTCGTTGAATGCCCTTGGCACTCATGGCGTCGAAGCCGAGCAGAATTACATGTTTGGCCCGGGGGGTGGTTGGCCGGTCGCTCGTGCAGGATAGACATAGCATACAAAAGCACAGAGAAAAGAGGCTGCGTAATTTCATGGTTTTTATTTTCAAGTGTTTTATAAGTATTACAATTAAAACGCGTGAACTACTTACTGAAAAAAACGTTTTATTTTTTATCCATTTACCCTTTAGCTCGTTCGATTTGCTATCAAGGATAGTCTATGAGTCACATTTACAGTTTTTTCGCCCACAGAGCCGGAACCGAAAAAAAACAGCGGGCTATTTCAATATCCCATTGAAACGGCCCGCCTTATGATCCTTATTCTTTATCTATGAACTTAAATGAACCGGATCAGTATCCTTTATTTTGTTTCAAAGCTCCCTGCGCTTTAATCACTTCGTTTTGTTCGTAAGGCAGCACGCAAGCTTTGTCGGCATTGTACGTCTTGGCCGGCATAATTTCGATCACGCCTTTATACGTTTTACCGTTAATCGTCATTTGTGTTCCTTTCACCGTATCAAGATCGGAAGCCGGATCCGAACGGTCGAGGTATTTCAAACCATGCTTAGCCGCTTCAAGCTTTGCTTTGGCAACGGGATATTTAGCCGCCCACCGTTTGAGGTCCATCACGCGGTCGGTAAATTCACCTGCCAATTCCAACCGGCGTTCGTGCATCAGATCCTCGATTGTGGCATTCGTATACAAATTACCCAACCCGGCACGTGTGGTAATACGGTTCAGCACTTTGGCTGCTTCCGCACCGTGGCCTGTTTCGATCAGCGCTTCCGCTTTGAATAACAGCATTTCGGCAAAACGCATAATCGGCACGTTCAAGTCCGTGGTCGGACGGTTTCCGTTGGGAGAGACATGCGAATTGTTCACGCCTGCACCTGATACCGGATCGACTGAACCGTACCGGAAAGGTTCCATGTATTTGTTGAAGTGGAAACCGCATTCCAAATCGGCTGTCGAATAGAATTTGCGTTGTTCGCCGAAGAAAGTGAATTCGTCGCCGTATTGAAGAATAGTTACCGGACGGCGGGCGTCTTTTTCGTCATATTCAGCCCAAAGTTCGAGGGTGGGTTTGAAATTACCCCAACCGTTATAACGGCCCCAACCTTTGTTGTCGAGCATCATACCCGGGAAGACACTGCCGGCCAGCGTTTCGCCGGAAGAGTTTACCGACCAGATATATTCCTGGCTCCATTCATTGGCCGATTCGAACAAGGCGGCAAAACTATCCAGCAGCCCGCGACCGCCTTCGTTTTCCAGTTGATCTACCAAAGCCGGAATTTTTTCCCACTGAGACGGATCATGTTGTGCCCAGTAAGCATAGGTTTTTACTTTCAGCGCGATGGCCGCATCTTTCGAAGCACGTCCGTAATCGGTGCTGCTGTAAGCCGTAAACCAAGGCAGCAAATCGGCCGCTTTATCGAGATCCTCGATAACTAAGGCATAGTTGTCGAGAACGGAAGCCCGTTGTTCGGGAATTTTGCCGGAAGGATATTCGTCGTAATCTTCATACCGGTCGAAAGGAACGCCGTTGTCGGTACGTCCGTAGCGGTAAGCGATCATAAAGTGCGAGAAGGCCCGCATAAAATAAGCTTCTCCCAACCGGTTGTTGATGATGGCCGAGCGGTTTTCCAGTTTCAACGCGTGGTCGATTACATCGTTGGCAGCTGCATTCGTTTCATACATATAATTATAAAACGTTTGAATGCTGCCTTCCGTTTCGCCGTCCATATTTAAGTTGGCCAGATTCATTTGGGCGTTTCCGCGCGAGCGGGAGTAAAAAATATCATCGGAAGCACCTTGTTCCCAGAATAAATCGCGTCCCCAGGTTTCTTCCTGGCATAGATTGCCGTACAGCGTGGTGACGGCTGTCGTATAATCGTCGTCGGTTTTCCAGTAGTTGCCTTCATTGGGAGTGCCTTCGGGCTTTACATCCAGCCAGTCGCTACACGAAGCAAACAGGAAGGCTGAGAGTGCTGCGAGCGGTAATATCGTTAATTTCATTGTGTGTTGCTTTTAATGGATTATTTAAAATTTTAATTTCAGCGCCACGGAATAGGTGCGGGATACGGGGTATTGACCGCGATCGAGGCCTAAACTGTAGGTAGAAGAATTGGGCGTGCTTCCCACTTCCGGATCGATCCCGGAGTAAGAGGTGAACGTAGCCAGGTTATCGACACTCAACGTCAGATCCAACGTGCTCTTCCGATCGGCCAGATAACCGCATTTCTGGAATAATTTGGTGAACGAATAGCCTACGGATATATTTTTAATCCTTAGGAAATCGCCTTTTTCCAGGTAATAATCGGAATTGGTCGAGAAGTTACCGTTTTCGTCGTTGGCCGAGATACGGGGTACCTCTTTGTTCGGGCCGTTCAAGGCTTTAAGAATGTCGCGCGAACGGTTGAAGCTGCTCAGCGATTCGTTGAGAGTAGAGTATTTGTAGGCATTGAAAATCTTTACGCCGCCTACACCTTGCAACATCAAACTGAAAGTAAAATTATTCCAAGTCAGACCTCCGGAAAGCGAATATGTAACCTTCGGCATGGCATTTCCCATAAATTCCCGGTCGCCTCTGTCGATCTGTCCGTTGTGATCTTTGTCGACAAATTTCAAGTCGCCTACTTTCGCATTCGGCTGAATCTTTTCTCCGTTAGGACCTACATAATTGTCGATCTCTTCCTGAGAAGTAAATACGCCGTCGGTCTTGACCAGGTAGAAGGAATAAAGCGGTTGTCCTTCTTCCGAACGGAACGGGCTCAATTCTTTGAAGGTAGCGCCGTCTGTCCAGACCGGTTTGTTGCCTTCCGCATCGGCTTTTCCGATATTGTATACCCGGTTTTTCAACGTAGCTACGTTACCGCTTACCCAGTAGCTTACTTTCCCGACTTGATCGGCCCAACTGGCTGAAATTTCAATACCGCTGTTGTGGATTTCGCCGTCGTTTACCAACATAGGATTTAGCCCGATGTTATTGGTCCAGCCCGCATCTTGTTCTTTGATCAGATCCTTGGTTTTTTTCAGGAAGTAATCGGCCGTGATGTTCATCCGGTTGCTGAACAGACTTAAATCAAGACCTAAGTCCCATTGTTCGGACGTTTCCCATGTCAGGTTCGGATTGTAACCGGCTTCGTAATACTTACCGATCAGAATCGGATTCGTGCTGCCGATTTGGCTGCCTACATCGCCGCCGCTGATAATATACGACGTCAAGGTAGGATATCCGTAGCCTCTGGCAATGGAGCCGAGGTTACCGATACGTCCCCAACTGGCACGTATCTTGGCCGTGTTAAGAATTTCCGATTTCGGCATGAACGGTTCGGAAGTCAGTTTCCAAGCAACGGTTGCCGAGGGGAAATCGCCATATTTTTGTCCTTCGGGCAGACGGCCGGCGTAGTCGCGACGCCACGATCCGGTTACAAAGTAGCGGTCGGCGAAGCTATAGGATGCACGGGCTACTACCGATACGTTGCGGTCTTTCAGAAATTCGTCCTTGGCCGGATCATACGTACCTGCCTGGGCGAAATACATCAGCGAGCCTTCTTCATTGACGAAATCGCGGGCGGTCACTTCAAACTGGCGGTAGGAATAATCGCTGGCGGTGGTCGAAGCCATCAAACCGATATTATGCCGGTTGAATACCCGGTCGTACGTCAACGTATTTTCCAAGTCCCATTGCGGTTCACGCTGGCTTTCATACGTCAGTTCGTTCCGGTCGCTGGGCTTGCCCGGTTCGAGCCGGCGCGTATCGTAATAGCGGTAGAAGTAATTTTTCAGTTTATAAGTGAAACGAGAGGTGAAATTCAACCCTTTGATCGGTTCCTTGATTTCCAGGAAAGTCGACGATGTCAGGTAAGAGGTATGATTTTCATTATAGGCCGAGGTCAGTGAACGCACCGGGTTCACCACATCGCCGTGAATATCGGCGTAGTTGCTGCCGTATTGTTGGATATAAGCTTGATCGCTGGGGGCTGTCCCGCCGAAGGTGCCGTCGGAGTTGTATACTTCGGCGTTACGCGGCATCATCAAAGCCGACAGGATCACGCCCGATTCGGCACTGGAGGTGTTGGCCCCGCGTTTTTGCACTTCTTGCCAGCTCAGGTCTTCACGTACCTGTATCCAGGGATTGATTTTCCACATGGAGTTCAGGCGAGCAGTGATACTTTTATTATAAGTATTAATCAGGGTTCCCTGCCGGTTCGAATATTCGATAGAAGCGCGGTTGGAGAATTCTTCGGTTCCGCCCGAAATAGCTACGTTGTGGCGTTGGAACGGTGCGGTGCGGAAAATAGCGTCCATCCAGTCGGTGCGGGTTTGTCCGATATACGGGTTTTTCTGTACGTTCCAACCGGCAATGTTGGCGGCTAATTCATCTACGGAATCAAAACCTAACGCTTTGGCGCGTACCATTTTTTCTTCTTCGATGGTCAGCGATTGAGGCAGATTGCTAGCTTGCGAGAAACCGGTTACCATATCGTAGGTAACGGTGGTATGGCCCGGAGCGGCTTGTTTGGTCGTGACCAGGATAACCCCGGCCGATCCGGCATAAGCTCCGTAAATAGCGGCCGAGGCGGCGTCTTTCAGGACGGTCATCGATACGACATCGCTGAAGTTGAAAGGAGCACCCGGCACCCCATCGACTACATACAGCGGAGTTTCCCCATTGCGCGAACCCATACCGCGAATGGTAATGCTGGGGGTAGCGTCGGGGTGGCCGCCGTTGGAAGTAACGGTTACGCCCGGGATCTGTCCTTGCAACATTTCTTCGGCGCTGCTGATAGGACGTTCCATTAATTTATCGACATTGGCTATAGTCGATACGGCGGCCGAGAGATCGCCTTTTTTCATCTTGCCATACCCGACGACCACTACTTCGTCGAGTTTCTGCGTATCTTCTTTGAGTGAGATCTGGATATTATCTTTGCTGCCTACCGATACTTCTTGGGATACATAGCCGATGTAGCTGATTTCCAGTACGGCATTTTGGGGTACCTCCAGGGTAAAATCACCGTCGAGACCGGTAATCACGCCGTTGGTCGTGCCCTTGACGATGACATTGGCTCCGATGATGGGTTCGCCGGTGGCATCTTTCACGATCCCGGATATTCTTTTCGTTTTTTGTTGTGTGGCTTGTACGCCGCGTCCGGAAGCAGTGGCGGGAGAATAGAGCATGACGATGCCGTCTTCTATTTTATACCGAATATCGGTTCCCTTGAATACTTGGTTAAGGATGGCTTCGATGGATTCTTTTTCGGCTTTTACCGATACATTGTTTACTTTGAAAGATTCCAGCGAAGTGTCGTAGGAAAATAAAATGTCTGTTTGTTTTTTCAACGACTGAACGACGTTTTTCAGCGTGGCGTTGTTGAAAGAAAGAGCTACGTCGAATCGTTGGTTGAAGGCGCTCGACGCCGGCACGGCTTGTGCCCCCGTCACCATACAGCATAGGGAGAGCCCGATGCATAGCCTTTTGATAGAGGCAAAATCATACGTTTTCTTTTTCATACTTTTTTGTTATTTTTTAAGATTAACTGCTTACATTTTTTGTTTTCCTTTTCCCGTCAAAAAATAGGCATTTGCAACTTATTCGTTCGGGAGGGCCTGAAAAATAGGTTATCAAAACAGCGGCGAAGAAGTACGTTTAGGTCGAGTTCGTAAAGAACTTACACCCTATTTTTACAACTCCTTTTAATTTCTGTCTTTTTTCTTATTGCCATCAAGTCGCCCGAAAGAGCTTTATGAGCCGCTTAGCAGCCCTAATTATCTGTTTTTCATTCCCAAATAGGCAAATATACTTGCAAAATGCATAGTTCTTTACGAACTAAGGTATAAATGCAACAGTTATTCCGGATGCAAAATTCAATAAAAAAAATATCATTTTTCTTTCTATGGTGTGAACAATAGATGAAGAAAAGATGACAGCCTGATGGCAAGACAGACAGTCGGTCTTCGCTAAGACGCGCTGTTTTTCCCTTTTCTCCCTATAAATACAATCCGAAAAGAAAAACTACTTAGCGAATTTTATCTTTTTTTACCCAATAAGTGATTTTTTTTGTCAAGGGGTTGCCAAGTGCGCTCTTTGGCCCGTGATATAGCTTAGACCCCTTAAAGTTGTTTCGGGCGTATGGGTACGTTTGAACGTGAAATTATACAGTCGCCCTTGTAAGGAAAGCGTATCCATCGCAATTCGAATCGAATAAGCCTCTTCCAGCGTACGCACGATTTCGCCCGCCGATACATTGGAAAGCGTAACCAGTCCGAAGCGCCAGGAGGTAAGTGTCTTGGCATCGACATCTTGTATATCCACCGTTTCTTTATCGGGCGAGTATACCGCTTGCTGACCAGGCAGCAACTGAGCCAAAGGCTGGCCCGAAAGATGGAGTAATTGCACCGAACCGTTCATCAAGATCGTTTCCGCCGTTTGGTCGGGAGCAGTGGAACGAACACTGAAGGCTGTACCCAGTACCTTGATGAGGCAACCGGGCGTATGAACGATAAAAGGATGTTCGGGATCTTTCTTCACTTCGAAAAAGGCCGTTCCTTCCACCAGCACTTCCCGTAGGCTGCCGTTGAAATGCGACGGGTATTGCAATGTCGTTCCCTTATCCAGCCATACCTGGCTACTGTCGGGCAGTCGAAAGGTGGCTATGTCGTTTTCAGCTCCGCTATGTACATAGGTTATCCAATTCTTGTGATAAGGAGGACTAGAACGTTGTTTTTGCCAAAAGCCATACGAAGCCATAAGCGGCAGCAGTATGGCGGCTACTCCCGCCAGGCGGTAATAAATATTTCTAGTCCGGTAAAGAGGCTTTTGGGGACTATCCAGAGAGTCAATCCGCGCATTCAAAAGAGCAAGCGACTTTTCCGCACGTTGGTCGTGGGCGGCCTGCGAGGCCAAGGAACGGTTTTGCCAAATAGCTTTAAGCTGCGCAAGGTAGAGTCGGTTGCCTTCTGCTGCTTGCAACCAGGTGTGTATTTGTAGCTTTTCTTCTTGTGTAGCTTTTCCCTCCAAATATTTAAATAGGATGATCTCGTTCATGTTACCTTTTTACCTTACTATACATTATACAATCGAATGGTTTGAATTACTTAATGCCGACCGGCTATTATTTATCAATAAAGAAAAAATTATCGTTCTTACTCGTTTTTATGCCGGGCCAGTTGCTCTCTTAATTGCTTTAAGGCAGCGTAAATGTGGTTGTCGACGGTGCGGGGAGAAATGCCCAATCGATTGCTGATTTCTTTGCTAGGCATGTTTTGTAGGTAACTCATCGAAAAGACTTCCCGGCATTTGGGAGGAAGGGATTGGATGGCTGCGGCTATTTCCCGACGCAATTCTTGGTTGTACAAACGGCGGATTACATCGTTGGCATCGGGGTCGTAATAAGCAGCGAGCAGAGGTTCGATTTCTTTTTCGCCGGTGGTTGTATAGTCCACTTGCCGTTTTTTTCTTTTTAATATGTTTAAAGCCGTATTGTAAACCGAACGGAGCAGATAATTTTTCAGGAGTTGGGATGCATCTATATTTTCCCGATGCACCCATACTTTTAGGAAGACGTCTTGTACTGCATCTTCGGCATCATCGGCATCAAGCAGAAGGGTGGCAAAGGTGTATAAGGAAGAATAATGTTCCCTATATAAAGCATTAAATGCCGCCCGGTCGCCTTCTTT
>DBFJSK010000257.1:0-4216 GCA_048403675.1 Tannerellaceae bacterium
AACCGGGTTCGGCGTTGAAGAATACGTATTATTTCCATGCCACTTTTCGTTGCGGCGAAGGGAAACTGTTGTATCGTTTGTCGGAGGTCTGGATTGAGTCGGCGGCATTTGTTATGAAAAAGGTGACGCCGTTGGAGAAGTTGACGCCTGAGAAGAAGGCGTCGCACAAACAAACGGTCGATGATTTTATAGCGGTGGAATCGCGGATGCTCAATAGCTTGTTCGATTTTGTAGCGACCCATTCGCTTTCCCCTATTACGCATTGGGCGGAAATCCGCGCCAGAAAGCCGGTGGCGGGTATGACGGAGCAGGAGTGCCGGCTGGCTTTTGGTAAGCCGCAGCGTATCTTGGAATCGGCCGGGGAGGTGCAATGGATGTATACCAGTTCTTTTTATTTGTTTTTTAAGGCAGGACGCGTCCAAACGATTATCAAATAGGAGGGGACAGGTTTTTAACAAGGAATCGGCTCGCCAGGCAGGCTCACGGGTATGGGCTTCCGGCGGGGCGATTTTTTTTTTGTAAGGGCGATGGCTAAAATGGGCAGGGGCCTGATTAGCAAGTGCGGTCAACTGGATTTGCCGGATAAGCTTTATTTTTGTCCTTCAAATCGTAGGGTATGCAGGTACAAGAAAAGAGTAAAAGGGAATATCAGGCCCGGATCAATCGGGTGACGGATTATATCGACTGCCATCTCGATGAGCCGTTGGGGTTGAAAGAGATCGCGGAAATCGCTCATTTTTCTCCTTATCATTTTCATCGGATTCGGATTCCGATCTTTGTCTGTCTGAATTAAAACAAATGTATTTTATGGAATCGAATGTGGAAATGAAAGAAATGCCGGAAATGAAAGTGATTTATTGCCGGCATACCGGGCCGTTTAATCAGATCGGCGAGGCGTATGCGAAACTAGCCCGGTGGGCGGCGCCGCGAGGGCTGTATGTTCCGAATGTGACGAAGGCGGTGACGGTTACGCACGATGATCCCTCGGTGACGGAAGTGGAGAAGGTGCGGCAAAGTGCGTGTATCTGTGTGGACGAAGACGTGAAGGTGGAAGGTGAAATCGGCCGGATGGTGATTCCCGGGGGCCGGTATGTGGTGGGACATTTTGAAATCGGCCAGGAGGAATTTCAAAAGGCGTGGAATACGATGTGTCATTGGTTTACCGAGAGCGGGTATCACGGAGGGGAAGGGTGTACGTACGAGTTGTATCATAACGATTATACGACCCATCCTCAGCGGAAGCATGTGGTGGATATTTGTTTGCCGATCAAACGTTTGTAGAAAGAACTCGGCGGGTTTATTCGCCGCGGGATAAGTTGATTTCTTCGGTTATCCCATTTTTGAAAAGGCCCTCGACTGTCGTGTTGTTTTACAGTCGGGGGCCTTTTGGGTTAGGTGTAGCGGCCTTCTTACGGGGGCCGGTAGCTTTGTGCGTTAGCGGTCGGTAGGGATGATGCCGGCGTCTCTATCCTGGTTGTTCAGCTTTTTGTTGCCCCCCTTGTATCTTCTTCCGAATTCGAAATTGTAGGCGAATTTGATGACGACCATCCGGCCTACCTCCTTATCGTATTCCCAGGTTGTGGAGGGGGCTACCTCGCTGAGCCGTTCGCTCCCTTTGCGGTAATTGTTGGTAAAGGGGAAAAGCATGCTGAGGCCGATCTGAAGGTTTTTCCGGGTATAGGTGAGGGCCGCGGCCGTGACGTTTTCGCCTTTTTTTACCGTTTCGCCGAATAAAGAATTGGGCTTGAGGGTGTATTGCATAAAAAACGACCAGTTTTGGTAAGTGAGCGATCCCATCACATTATAAAAGAAATCGTTTTGCGTATGGCTGTAAAAGTTGCCTTCCGACCGGTAGCGGATGTATCCGAGCGACATATCGAGCGAAAGAAAATTTTTGAGCGAACCTACCGTCAGGTTGTTGACGCCCAGATAACCTTCCAGGTTGAAGGACGCGAACGATTTTTGGTTGTTGTCTCTGCTGATCACCTTTCCCTGTTCGATGAAAATTTCTTCCATGATAGGTTGGTCGTGGTAAAGATAACGTAGGTTCACACCGCCTTGAAAACTGTTGTAGGCGTAATTCAGATTCAAATTGTTGTTGTAAATCCGGTACGTTTTCAGTTTGGGGTTGCCGCGTACGAGTTGCAAGGTGTCGATGGCTTGCTCCACGTCGGTGAGCGATCCGAGCGAGGGAATCGACGGGTCGATGCTGAACCGGTAGCGGATGTAGGCGTTTTTGAACGGGGAGTAACCCAGACGCAGGGTGGGATTGAATAAATTATAGGTATGGTTTTCCTCTCCTTCCTTGAACCAGGTGCGGGTGCCTCCTAGGCCGATCGCATACTGCAGGTTTTTTAATTTCCCTTGTATCTCCGTGAAAAAAGTGGTGGTGGACTGATCCATCCGCGAGTCGGTCGGGTTCGATCCGCGGTATTCGTTCTCCGTGCGCATTTGGGTGTGCCGTCCTCCGATGGTCCATTGAAACGGTCGGAAGGCTTTTTCATAAATGGCTTCTCCGATAAGCGAGCGCTTTTTACCGTTTACCTGGCTCAGGATAGAAGCTATTTCCGTGCCTTCCGGAATCGCTTCTGTATAAGTGCGGCCTACATCCGAATGGATAAGGGTGCCCACCAGATTGACTTGCAGGCTTTGGCCGTGGGGCAGCGTGCGTTGGAAGTAGAGGTCGAGGGCGGGGGAATAGTTATCGAACGAATTGTTGGTTCGGGCCAGCAGGTAGTCGGAACTGCCTTTCTCGTACATCTTGGCTGATAGCCATTCATAGGGTTTTTTATCGTATGAATTGCGGAAAACGGCATTGAATACGTATTTGTCGGGCTCGGATAAATTATACGACAAATCGAAGTTGTTGAGGAAGTATTTGAATTTATCGTCTATGCCCTCTTGGATACGCTCGATGGTTTGATCGCCCAGATAATAGGTTTCGGTAATGTCGCGTCTTCTCTTCTTGAACCCGCGGTTGGAGTTGCGTACGTTCAAGGCCCATTCCGACTTTTTTTCGTTGTATTGGGCCGAGAAGAAGTTTTCCCCCCAGATGATATGGGGCGAATTGCGGGTGTCGAGCGTGATCCGGCCGCCTGCTTCGCGCCGGCGGGTTACGATATTGACCACGGCGCCTAGTTCCTCGTCGCCGTATCGTTTGCCCGGATCTTCGATATATTCTACCCTGAGAATATCTTTCGGACGCAGGGCCGACACCTCCGACTGGGTCACTTTGATGCCGTTGATGCGGGTTTGGATATCGCCCCCTCCGCTCAGATCCATTTCTCGCGTGACGGGGTTTACCCTGAGGCGCGGAATCGCCAGGTGGTTCAACAATTCGTAGGTGTCGAAGGAGGTTTTTACCTGTTGTTCGGAGGGCATGATGATTTGGCGGTCTACTTTCTGAATCACGTTACTGGCCACCACGTCCACGTTGGCCAGCGATACCGAAGCGTTTTCCAGTACCAAGTCGCCCACGTCGAGCGAACGCGCCAGGTTGTTGAGGGCTACGGTAAGCGTCTTATAGCCGGTGAAGGAGACGGAAAGCAGGTAGTCTCCTTGGGGAATGCCGCCGATTTTGAAGGTTCCGTCGTTTTTCGTCATTTCTCCTTTTACGACGGTAGAGTCTTTGTCCATCAACGCTACCGCGGCATAGGGCAGCGGTTCGGTTTTCTCTCCCCGAAGTTCCGTAATTCGTCCTTTGATGTCGGCCGTTTGCGACCATCCGTTTGAAAGTAGTATGCAGAATAAGCATATCCATCCGATTTTCATTGTCATGATTTTTAGGCTTTGTTAGAATTTAGAATATTGAACGTACTATTTTTTTCCAGAAAGAGTCTCCCGGTAAGTTGCATTCCAGTGCGAGGGATTGGTGTTTCATCGCTTTTTTTAATTTCGCTTCCGAGGGAATGCGAAGTTGCAGGTGGAAAAGCTGTGCTGTCGAATCGGGAGTCGTTTTACCTTTAAACACTTCTTGTCGTATCTCTCCGCCGATAAGGTATATTTTTTCGGCGCGGCTTACCGACAGGCTGTCTTGTTGCGGTATCGCGAGGGTGAACTTGTGGTCGGTCAGCCGGGTGATGTCTTGTTTTTGCAGCGGAATCAGTACGGTGCGGGGTATTTTTACTTCATAGGTCAGCAGAAAGAGCAGAAAAAGGATGAAGACGGAGGCCGCCGCAATGAGCCAGGATAAAGAAGTGGGTTTGAATTTCATTAT
>DBFJSK010000258.1:0-2192 GCA_048403675.1 Tannerellaceae bacterium
ATTCCGCCTTCCGTTTGCCATCCACAATATCTCCCAGATGACGCCCCGTCAACTTGCCATCGACTACTTCCAGCTCATTGGCATATACGTAATCGATATTATATTTTTGTTTCAAATAATTTCCGAAATAAGTGAATCCCCCCGATAGAATGGCGATTTTGAACCCTACCTTTTTCAAGATCCGCATCAGCCGATCGACACCTTCGGTAATCGGCAGATTCTCGGCAATTTCCTGCATCACCGACACATCCAGTCCTTTCAAAAGAGCGCATCGCTGCCGGAAACTTTCCGAAAAATCGATTTCTCCCCGCATGGCGGCTTCGGTAATCGCCTTCACTTCGTCGCCCACGCCGGCGCGGATAGCCAGTTCATCGATCACTTCCGTTTCGATCAGCGTGGAATCCATATCGAAGCAAATCAAGCGCCGCATCCGGCGATACATGCTTTCTTCCTGAAACGAAATATCCATTTCCTGTTCGGCCGAAAGCTTCATGAAATCGGCCTTCATTTGTTCCTTATCTTTCGGCGTACCGCGGACGGAAAACTCCACGCTGGCCTTCGGCGTACGCGCATTCTCGTCGAGCGGAATACGACCGGTCAGCCGCTTAATATCGTCGATATTCATATCCTGTTGGGCCACGATACGCGAGATGCCGGCAATTTGTTTAGCCGTCAGTCGGCGCCCCAGAATGGTGATGATGTAGCGATTTTTGCCCTGCATGCCGACCCATTCGTCGTAATCTTCTTCCGAGATGGGATTGAAACGAATATTGACATCCAGTTCGTAACTTTTGAAAAGCAACTCTTTCAGGATTTCGCCCGAATTCCCTTCCGTACTTTGGAACAAAATACCGAGCGAGAGGTTATTATGAATGTCGGCCTGGCCGATGTCAAGGATCACGGCATTATTCTTAGCCAGAATCTCCGTCAGCGCGGCGGTGACGCCCGGACGATCCGTGCCGTTTATATTAATCAGTATAATTTCGTCTTTTTGTGCCATATTTGTGTTATTTGTTAGGCAAAAGTACATAAGAAATATGGAAAAACATGACAATATATGAACTATTTTACCTATATTTGTTTTATGGATAAGTAAGCATTGTTGAACATAGAACTTGGCATATTTAAAAAAGTCCTGACCGGCAGGCAAAGAAAATGAGAATTCAATTTGAAATTAAGGAAAAGTTGCCCGACATCATTGCTGAAATTTTACATTCAGACAAATGGTTGACGATTGCCAACGAAGAAGAGCAAGGCCCGCGCAGAGTGATTATCAAAGATCCTTATTTCGATTCCGAAGCGACCGTCGATATTTGGGAGAAAGAGATTCACATCACGACTGCCTGGTCGAACTATACCTATCGTATTTATCCGCAAGGGGAGGCCGTATGGTGCGAATATATCGGCGCTTACCGCGGATTGCTGGAGCAAAACCTGCTTCCTTCGCTTACGCCGAAAGAGAACATTCTCGATTCGGAAGTGCTTGGCAGTTCGCTGTTCGGCGACCGTAAAGAGACACTGCGTAACTATAGCCGGGAGAACCTCAAACTGAAGAATTTCCGCCGTGATAATTTCGAAGGAGAAGGATGCCGGACATCTCCCGAAGACCATCCGAAAGTGGTGTATGATGAATTTATTAAGGAAGGCATTCCGTTGCCACCCCCTTGTAGCAAGAAAAAAGAGTAACTAGTTTGTTGGAGTAAACCGTAAATCGGGGTTGCTTTGAATTTGAGAAACTCGTTTTTCTAAAATAATGTGGCCCCTATAAGTTTAGATACAAATCGAGTAGGAGGAAAATGAAGTAGGAGGAAAACTACTTCATTTTCCCACCTCTCACATCATTGTACGCGCCGTTCGGCGTACATCGTTTATTGAACATGACGAGACTTTAATATACCCACATCGATTGGAGAGCAAACTGTTCGGGTTCTGCCTCCGTAAGTTTGCGGCTAAGAACACCCCAGTGCGCTATGCGGCAATGACCCTTACGCGTACTGCCATCCCAATAAGCTTTCCATCTATCCAGACCCAGTTTTATCAACTCACATATTCGTTTCCGGGGAGTTTTTGGGGAGTTGGTTTTATACAATGAGAGTGGAATAGGATAGGGCAGGAAGACAGATTGGACGCGTTATTCCTTTTGATGGCAATACTGTCCGCGTTCCTTATCATGTTTATTATCCTTAATTAAA
>DBFJSK010000259.1:0-4718 GCA_048403675.1 Tannerellaceae bacterium
GCCAACATACCTCCTTTATCATTTCCTGCGTCCAAGCGCGTTGAGCCTTATTATTACTACCCAATTCGATAGCCTGCACGATAGGATTAGCTACATTTGCAGGTACAAAATGTGCTTCATTTCCGGTACAACTCACCATCTTATAAACCCTCCCCCTATCCATCGGCTCCTGAATGCGTCCCACCTCCAATTCCTCTTCCGTCGGCACATACACCAAATCATTCGGAGACAAACTAAACAGCAACTCATCCCCCGCTTCATTTTTTTCCGGAACAGGTGGCAACCCCTGCTTTTCCCGTTCAATAACGATAGGCAAAGGCATCGTTTCATACGTACGTTTCCCCTCTTCCGTACCATATACCGCAAAAAACAGATTCGTCCCTTTAGCAGCCACCACATACTCACTACCCTTATTTCCCCGAAATCCCACAGCAAACTTATTCCCAAGCGGCTCACACACCCTCACCTTATAAATAGGGGCATGCGCTTTGCCCCCGTTCAAAGCCACCCGATTACGATTCATTTCTTCGATCCCTTCCGCCGAAAAAGCCAGCGACGCTTCTCCATTTTTACTACGAAGATGATTCAAAAGAATCTGCTGTATGCCCGTATCCGTCACTGCCTCCTTTATTTTTTTCTCATTAAAGGTGGCATCCAGTGGCTTGCGGACAGCCACCAGCGGCTCCGAAGATTCGTCTGTAAAATAATACACCGGAATTTTTGCCAAATTCAGCTCTTTCCACAAACAAGCATTCTCTTTAAAATACTGCACGATCCGCTTCGTATCATATTGCTCGGCCAGTAATTGGAAAACCTTCGCTTTCATTTTCTTATCCACAAGCCGGGAGGGCGTATCCAATGCCACAGCCAGCCGCACTTCTTTCACCCGTCTTAAATTCACCTTACCGAAAATGGTATCCTTATGCATCGGCTTGCGAATAGCCCAACTATCCCCTTTCGTCTGCTTCTTATACATCCGTTTACCCTCCGCATCTATATGCTGATACCTGTTCGTCATTTTATTAATAACACGTATATTTTTTTTCGGACTAGCTACAATATCCTCCAACACTCCTTTCGCATCTTCCGTAAAAGTGGCCCACGGTTTCCTGAGCACCCAGCGGTAGTTCCCATTTCCGTCGGTCTTCACCTTATCACAAAGGAGCTTTTGCAATTCCTGACGCGGAATCTCCGCCTTCGGGCTGGCAGCCTCATTATTCAAATAATTTACATGCCGACGCGTCGCACAAGCAATCACAATGGCATCCATCGCATGATGCCGATGATCGATACGCTTTTTATTAAACCCCTTCTGATACTCCAGAGGAACCTCGGTTTGAAAAACCCTCTTTCCTCCCTTATTCTCCCAATGTCCGAAACATTGCGACTGCGTTAAAGTATTCAACCGTTCAAACCGGGGATACACCAGACTATTCCATACATCATTCATTCCCCACTCTTTTTTCAACCTGTCCGTTACGCTTCCCGTACACACCACCACATGCTTCGAAACAGCCTCCGGTTCATAGCTTCCCTGGCCATCCTCTACGCGCACAACAGCCGACAAAAGTTTCATAATCACCTTACTGATATAGCGACTGTCATTCAATTGCCGTGCAATAAACTGTTCGGGAATATCATCCATCAACAACTTTTTCATCTTTTCGCGCGACTTCGCATACTGTCCGCGCACAAATTCCTCATACGCTTCGACAGAAAATATCTTCACCTTTCCTCCGAATCCCGTTTCGACGATCTGTCCGTGATGACGCTTTATAAACTCATAGCCCAACTGATTATCTTTCAATTTATTCACCGCCGACTCACAAATCACCTTATTCGAAAAAGAATCGTCAAAATACCGGGACTGGGGAATAATATGCTCTATCTCATAAGCAGGCGAAAACAATTTCCCTAACGGAATCAATTCCCCCGTATAAGGAGAACGATATTTTTGTTCAAGCCACATCTTGTAGCGCATAAACTCCGATTTCGAGGGTTGTTTACTTTCCTTGAACTTTTTCAAAATAAGCTCTATATCTTCCGCCACTTCATCCTCACCCGTCAAGACCGCATCTTCATAAATCCGTAAGATTTCCTGCTGCCCCGGCGAATAAGGACGGACATTTTCTATTTCATATTCCGGATTCACAAATTCCGCCAACAAGGCTTTGATCCGCAAATTTGCAGTTTCGTTGGCCATCATCTGCGCACTCATCCGCGCCCGTACAGGCGCGGGATTCTTCATTTCACGCCCTAACTCCACGTGAATTTCATCAATGCTGCCCGCCGCTTTCCACACATCCCGGACAACACGCAAGGTTTCGGTTATCACTTGTTCCACAATCGGATTCTTCAACGAATGTTGTTTAAAGGACGCCAAATAAGCATCCAGTTCCTCCGGCGTCTTCCACTTGGTGACCTCTTTCGCCTCCGAATGACGCCCGTACACCACGTAACAGGCCAGCCACACAGGAAGTCCCTGAAAACACGACAGGTCTGAAAAACTCCGGATTCTCGCTTTTACCTTATCCGGCATATTTTCATACCCTTCCCCCCGAAGCAGGCTCTCTATCCGCTTTCGGGTTGGCTCCTCTACCCCCTCCGCTTTCCAGTGACAACCCCGCCTTATCAAAGGCAAAAGCTTTTTGATAGCTTTCGCCGAATAGGCCCCATATTCCTTTTCAAAAGGAGGACATTTCTTAAAGGCCTCCACAAACTCGCTGCCCAACGCATGTTTGGCCGCAAACGTGTCCAACGCCTTTTCTATCTCCTCCCGGTCGCTTACCGAATAGAGGATATGCCATAACCATTCTTCCGTCCGGCGAGATAAAAAATCATCGCACACGCCTGCTTTTTTTAACCGGCTGGCCAGTGCATAACGCGTTTCATTACAGGGATACTTCCTATCTTCCACATAATTCCAACGAAAGTTAGCCGCCTCTTTTTTGAAACCGAACGGCGGATATTTCAAGAACGTCTTTTGATCGATCTCCTTGCGTTGATTCAACCAATCGAACAAAGCCGCGTATGCCTCTTCCGACGGAAGGTACTCGCCCGTCACGTCTACATCGGTACGTAATACGCCTCCCTCCCTTTTTTCTTTCTGATAAATCCGGACGTTCGACAGAAACTGCCACAAACGAAACTCCTGATAAAGAGGGTGCGATTTGGCTATACATTTCGAAGAAGCCTTTTTAATTTCCCCACTCGTTTTGTCAACATACGCATAGCTTTCATACGGACAATTATCGATCAACGTCTTTTTGCTCTTCAAAGGCCGCTGGTAAAACAAAATATCCTCCATCAACAAATAAACAAAATCGCGTCCGGCTATATTCCGGCGATGCGCCTCATTGGCGGGATACAAAGCCTCTATACAGCGTTGGTATACCTGTCGATCCCGCAGTTCGGCATGAAAAGCGGTTTGTGCTTCCAGAATCTGACGCAGCTCGGTTTTATAAAACTTCCGTTCCACGGTTTTGACTAACTTACCGATAATTTTCTCCTCCGGATTCTGCAATAAGGTATCATAGATATAACACCCTACGGTTTTTCCCGACTTCATCACATCCGTTTCAGTCCGTTTCTTTATCAACATCCAATCGTCCTCTTTCGGGGCGCGAAACGAACGTTTCACCTCTCCGTATGTATCCAATTTCAGCGACCCGTCCGGATTCACCTCAGTCGTGACAATAAAGTCCTTCATCTGTCCTTCCCAATTCAAAGGTACCGGGCTACTTCGACGATAAACCCAGCCGTTCTCCAAATGAACATTATACCACGTATCTTTTCCTTTTTTCTCCTTCGTAGCCTCTACCGCAACCACTTTGAGGGGACAATATTCCACCCATTTGCCGGGATTCTCATCTTCCTCTTCTCCCCGCAATTGATAATATCCCCGCTTCTGGTTAAAATTCAGAAGAATCCAAGCCAGTTCCTCCTTCCCGACAGGCTCGGTCAAGGCTTTCTTGCGAAGATAATAAATCGTCCAATCGTAAGGCACTTTCCTTCCTTCCGCCACCAAAGCGGGCTGGAACTTCGCAAACTCGGAAAGCATTTCCTGAAAAGAGGCTTGAAACAGAAAAGCAGGTGTTCCGGTTTCGTCTTTCCTCCAAGGTAATTTAGGTTCTGCATCCGCTAAAAATTTGCCGGGATTCTTTTCAAAATCAATTTCATGCCGATAATGTTCCGGCAAGAATCCCAGCAACTCCAAAATCCTATGCAACCGCTCACGACGCAGCAAATGGCGTTCCCGCATCAGGCGGACGCTGTGAAGACGCGTTTTCTCAGCCGTTTGAGAAATCGAATTTCCTTTATCAAAATCTCCTAATAAGGCGGCATCCATAGGGATAATCCGGCTTCCGGCCATTTCAATGTTCATTTGTTTGCTGGGGTGCTCTATTTCTGAATTCAATAACGCCCATCCTATACTGTTCGTACCTAAATCTAATCCTAGTATTTTTTTCATTGGAATTCTATTTATAGTATTTTTTCAAATTTAAAAATATTATATTTAAAACTCCTTGTTTTCTCCATTTAATATCCTACCTTTGCAAGTACTAAAATGAAGCAAATCACAATAAGGATTATTCCGTTGTGAAAACATCAGGTTCCCTCGTCCTTTAACGGGGGATTTTTTTATTCTTTAGTGGATTCATGGATCATACCGAACACTTGAGGTATTATAAAAAATATTTGCCTGAAAGACATTCTTA